>CALROS020000149.1:0-5317 GCA_943369855.1 Chitinophaga pinensis
GATCATCGGAAAACCGATCTTCGCCGTGCTCGACACACTGCTGCACATCCCGAGTTTTTATCCTATCAGAAATCTTTCCCGCAGCACCTATCAGGTGGACCTGCTGGTGAACAACATCAAAGCGGGCATCTGTACCAGCATGCTGAAGAAGATCTCAGCCAAACAGCTCCCGCTCATCACATCATTCTACGCTCCCGCCATCGCCGCCGATATCAAAGGATATGAACCGACGTACTGCATCATCTGCGACGCGGATATCAACCGGGTGTGGGTGGCAAAACAGCCGTGGGAAAGCCGGATCAATTATTTCGCCCCGTGCGGAAAAGCGGCCCAGCGGCTCAAATCCTACGGCGTGCCGGAAGAGCGGATCTTTCTGACCGGATTCCCGCTTCCCGACGATATGATCGGCAAGGATCTCTCTATATTAAAGCAGGACCTTGCCCAGCGCTTATTCTACCTCGATCCGCAGAACCGTTTTTGGACGATGCACAAACGGAACGTCGAATATTTTCTGGGAAAGAAGAATTGTGTATTCAAGAACGAACGGGTGCTGACCATTACGTACGCCGTCGGCGGCGCCGGCGCACAGAAAGAGATCGGCGCACAGATCGTGAAGAGTCTCCGCAGCCGAATCCTGAAGAATGAGCTTCGGATCAATCTTGTCGCCGGCACACGTCCTGAAGTGCGCACGTATTTTGAGAACCTCAAGAACGAGATCGGATCGGAGAACATCTCCATTATATTCGGCGCGACGCTGGAGGAATATTTCCAGGCATTCAACACCGCCATGCGCACGACCGACATCCTCTGGACGAAGCCGAGTGAACTGTCGTTCTATGCAGGACTCGGTATTCCGCTCATCATGACGCCGACCATCGGATCGCAGGAACGGTTCAACCGTCAATGGCTGTTCGAGATCCACGCCGGAATGAAACAGGAAGATCCGAATTTCACCGAACAGTGGCTTTACGATCTGCTGGACAACGGCACCATTGCGGACATGGCGTGGTCCGGATTCCTGAAAGCGCGGAAACTCGGCACACAGAAGATCAAGGAAGTATTGCAGACGGGAACGATGACGCGAAGCAATTCTCCTTTGGAACGGTAGAACGGTATTCCGTCACCATGAGCGGCCGTACCGTTCTCCGGTGAGGAAGTCGAAGGGCAAAAAAATATAATGAGCACACAAAAACAAAAATATCTTTTCCTCTATCTCCGCACCGGCGGCGGGCATCTCGCCCCCGCACGGTCCGTTGCAAAGTATCTCACCGAACAGCACGGAGAAGAGGTCGAACCGGTGCTTGTGGATGGACTTGCCGAGGCGGCGTGGTATGCACGGTTCATCATTGAGGACGGGTACCGCATTCTCCAGGCAAAAGCAAAATGGTACTATGAGCTGATCTACGCAACGAACAAGTTCCCTCCCATCGGATATTTCAATGTGATCGCCGCGGATATGCATGTTAAACCGTATCTCAAACAGCGGATCCTGGAGGAACGTCCTTCGAAGATCGTCATCTTCCATTTCCTTCTGATCGCACCGGTCTACCGCATCCTGAAGGAACTCGGTCTCTCGATTCCCGTCATCACCGTCATCACCGATCCGTTCACAGCCCATCCGCTCTGGTTCCAGAACAAGCAGCAGCAGTTCATCGTGTTCAGCGAACGGCTGAAAGAATTCTATTTGAAGCGGGGCATTCCCGAGCGTTCCATCAATGTCTTCCCGTTCATCATCGATGAGAAATTCACCGTCCCTCTTCCGCCGGAACGGATCGCGGAGATCCGTACACGGTTCGGATTCGATCCGAAGAAGAAACTGGTGCTCATCATCGGCGGCGGGGACGGGATACCGCACGGCACAACGATCCTGAAGAACATCCTCTCTTCCCCCCTGAATGTGCAGACCGCGATCGTCTGCGGGAAGAATAAGGAGCTTCATGCGGATGCGCTCAAACTGAAGGAGCAGTTCCCGGAACTTTCCGTCTTCGGCTTCGTCGATTTCGTCTACGAACTGCTCAACGCCTCGGATATCGTCATCACCAAATGCGGCGCTTCCACTATCATGGAGATCCTCGTGATGAAGAAGGTACCGGTGATCATCGATTATCTGTGGGAACAGGAACTCGGCAACATGGAATTCGTCCGGGACAACCGGCTCGGCATCTTTGAACGCAACATCAAAAAACTTCCGGAGATCATCCGTCAACTGACGAAGGATGACGCTTTGATTGGAACATTCCACACCAATATCGAACAGAAACACCTGCGCAACGGTACCGCCGATGTCGGCGAATTTCTCTTAACCGTATGACCGTGCGGCGGACCATCACATTCACACGATCTCAACAACGCCATGACACTCATTGAAAAGAATCTCTACTCTCAGATCCATCCGCTCCGTTTGTTCACGGACTGGGTCACCGGACTCTACGCCTGCTATCTCTTGTGGTATCAGGAACTCATCCCTGCCATGATCACGGCATTCATCCCTTCCCTCATCGTTTCGCTGGTCATCGTCCGCTTTGTGAACCTCGAAAAGGTGAAGAATTCCCCGTTCGGACGGTATTTTAAGAGGACCTATAATAGAACGATCGACCTCACCCGTTTCGGCGGCTTCGTCATTATGGCGTGCGCGTCGTGGATGCAGTTCCTCCCCGCGGTCGCGGTCGGTCTTGCGGTGATCATCGGAACGTGGACGTACGGATTGTTCGCCAAGAAGTGACTATATTCTGTTATGGCACTCTTCAGTGAGATCACCGAAAATATCAAAGTCTCCGTCCGTCCTCTCTATCTCGAGACGGAATCGAATGTCCTTTCCCGAAAATTCGTCTTCGCATATTTTATTTCAATAGAGAATCTGAGCAACAGCACGGTGCAGCTGCTCCGCCGTCATTGGATCATCACGCACGATACCGGTAAGGTCGAGGAAGTGGAAGGCGAAGGTGTCATCGGCAAACAGCCCGTCATCGCGCCGGGAGAGAAACATGAATACAACAGTTTCTGCATCCTTGAATCGCTCGAAGGATTCATGGAAGGAACATATCAGATGAAACGGATGAACGGCGAAACGTTCGACATCGTCATCCCGCGGTTCATTCTCCGCGCGATGGATAATTGATCACGAGCAAGACAATATTTTCTACAGTCACCCTGAGCGAGCGATGTCCGTAAGGACGAGCGAGTCGAAGGGCCCAATCAAACAGCGACATGCAGACTCTCACAGTGAGAAAGAACACGCCATGAAACTGACCGCCGGAATCATCCTGACCGCAGCACTCTTCCTCGCTTCATGCGGAAGCACACCGCAGCTCACTACTGAACAGTCCGTGGACAACATCATGGCGGAGTATGCCAAACCGGGAGCACCGGGCGCATCCGTGCTGGTGATGGACCATGACAGCATCGTCTTCACAAAATCGTACGGACTCGCATCGGTGAAGGAGAATGTTCCCGTCACACCGGCAACGAACTTCCGGCTCGCATCGGTGACGAAGCAGTTCACCGCCATGAGCATTATGATGCTGCAGGAACAAGGAAAACTTTCGTACGAGGACAAGATCCTGAAATTCTTTCCGGACTTCCCTCTGTATGGAAAAGATATCACCGTCCGCAATCTGCTCAATCACACATCCGGACTGATCGACTATGAGGATTTCGTCCCCGATACGCAGACATATCAGGTGCTCGATGCGGACTGTTTGAAACTGATGTTCAAAGCGGAATCACTTTACTTTGCTCCCGGCACACAGTATAAATACAGCAACACGGGATATGCGTTACTCGCATTGATCGTCGAGAAGTCCTCCGGAAAACGGTACGCAGATTTTGTGAAAGAGAATATCTTTGCGAAGGCCGGCATGTCAACCTCCGTCGCATTCGAGAACGGCATCTCCACCGTGGCGAACCGCGCGTTCGGACATTCCCGTTCGGGTGAGGCGTGGACAGAAACGGATCAGAGCAATACCAGCTCCGTGCTCGGAGACGGCGGAATCTATTCCAATGTCGAGGATATGTCCCGCTGGATATCCACACTGTGGAAATTCACGCTCATCTCCGAAAAGACCCAGAAGAACGCCTGGTCCGACGCTCTGCTGAATGACGGAACACCGATCGACTACGGCATGGGCTGGCACACTGAAACGTACCGCGGCATCCGTCATCCGCATCATGCCGGCTCAACGCGCGGATTCAGGAATCACATTCTCGTCTTCCCGAATGACCGGTCCATGGTGGTCATCCTCACGAACCGGAATCAGGGAGAACCGATCGTCGAAGCAAAGAAGATCGCCGATCTGATGCTGACGCTGCATTAATAGAAAGATCGAATGAGCGAACCGAACGAAAAACATTTCATCCTTCTCTATGACGGCGTCTGCGGATTCTGCAACGGTACCGTTCAGCTTATTATCCGGCATGACCGTAAGAAGACGATGCAGTTCGCGGCGCTCCAAAGTTCGTTCGCCGCGTCGCTGATGGAGCGGTATCCGTACCTGAAGAGCATCGACTCGCTGATCCTGATCGAACACTCCGGTTCGACGGCAGAGACCATCTATATCCGCTCCACCGGCGCCCTTATTGTTGCCCGCTATCTCGGCGGCTGGTGGAAACTCTTCCTCATCGCACGCATCATTCCTGCGCCGATCCGGGATTTCTTCTACGATAGTTTCGCCAAATACCGCTACCGTTTCTTCGGCAAATACGACTCCTGCCTCCTTCCGCCTCCCGAGGTCCGCTCTCGGTTCATTGATTAAATCTGCCGGTTCATCCATTGGGTGAAAGAAATTTTCGGTTCCATTGAACAATTCGATCAAGATTTTCTTATCTTAGCGCGGAATGAAACGCATCGCTCTGATCATATGTCCGCTGCTCCTCCTTGCCGTATGGAATTCGGCCGAAGCACAATCCGTCCCTTCAGCTGAAACGGAAAAAACGGCGATCCTTTCGGTGATCGATCACCAGGTTGAGGGATGGAACAAGGGGAACATCGAGGAATTCATGCAGGGATATGCGAAAAGCGATTCACTCCGCTTCGCATCGGGCGGAACGGTCACCTTCGGGTGGAAGAACATGCTGTCGCGGTATCAGCGGCGGTATTCCACGCGGGACTCCATGGGAACGCTCGTCTTCTCCGGTATCTCGGTGGACCTGCTCTCATCCGGATCCGCCATCGCGTTCGGCGCATGGAAACTGAAACGGGAAAAGGACCAGCCTTGGGGCTTGTTCACATTGCTCTTCAAAAAAATCAACGGTGAGTGGCGGATCGTTCACGACCACACATCATCCGGAAACTGACCTCACATGGACGTCATCATCTATT
>CALROS020000150.1:0-5313 GCA_943369855.1 Chitinophaga pinensis
CAAACGTTCATTCGATGAATATCTCATTCCCGCCGTGAAACAGCGCTACGCAAAATAATTCCGTAGGACACCCTACCAGGGTGTCCTGCAACGATTGGTGATGCCATGACTGATAGTCGTGGCATTGCTGTTTATCGACGGAGAGGGAAAGTGTATAGTGCTCCTTCCCCGAGAATGTCGTATCTTAGGGTATAGAAAGAGGAGAATGCCATGCCGGAACAACAGACGATCGAATTACGCTGCAGCAAGAACCCCGACGGGAAATATAACGCACGGACCTTTGTGAACGGAAGGGAAGTGAAAGGGAAACAATACACCATCAACCGCGGGGATCAGTTCTCGCTGATATTGGCGTATCATCAGATCAAAAAGGAATATCCGTCAGGGACGGTTCAGATCATAGGACTGGACAAGAATGCCGAGATGAATATCCTGCATTCGGAGCTCTAGTTGTTCCCGGGCGGATTGTAATTGCCGACGAGATCGGATTCGATGTTGAGGCGTTTTTTCTTGTCCTCTTCGTGATGGATGCAGATACAGTTCGCATTGTACCGCGCAAAAAACTGGTCCTTCATTCCGTCGAATTGTTTTCCGAGATTGTCGGTCTGACCGACGAAGATATGCTTGTGAGACACTTTGTTCATTTCATCGGTCTCTCGGCGTGTGATCACATACACGGCTGCTACCTGTTTGAACAACGTCGTCATCGGATGGATGGCGAATGAATATTTCTTTCCTGACTCTCCCCGAAACGCTATTTGTGCCATAAGAATCTCCTCAGAATACTACAGTATCGTCAAATTCCGCCTCAATTCCTATTTTGCCGGGTTACATTACCGTTATCATTGTTTTACATCACAATGAATATTTTTGTGGTTCTCCGTTTGCTCTGCGGCTTTCAAAAGGAAGACCCGAATCGTACCGACTTCGGGTCGTTGAGGAGGAGAAGCATGTGTGAGGAGGAAACATCAATTCACCGAGGAGAGCAATCGTTCGTTCAGCACGCTGGAAGCGGAGCGGAAGAACAGATCACTGTTTTCGGTCCAATGTTCCATCAGTTCAGAATACCATTCCGGATTCTCACAGACTGATATCGCTAAAAATGCTTTGTACCGGATCGCGCCATCCTTATTATTCTTTTTGATGGATCGCATCTCCCTGATCAGATCGGACATCTCAGCCTTTGGATACCGCATCTTCATTTCGGGGATCACTTTCAGGGCGGATTCGATGACGCCGGGGTTATCGGCACGGAGACAGACCAGAAGGTTCCTGGTGGCAAATGTGATCGTCTCTTGTTCGGATGAGAATCGTTTAACGGATTCCTGTGCTGCGGTGAATTGAAGTGCGGTCAACACCAGTGCTGCGAAAATTGTGAATGTCTGCTTCATATCGTCCTCCGTTAAATATATTGTTGGTGGGTCCAGTGATTTCGTAACGGATAGAACGTAGTTCGCGGGGGAGAAGATGTGTCTGTTGCGTCAGCAGTTGTAAAAATTTGTCAGTGGGAGATGAGCGAGGAATAAGCGGTACGATTATTCTCTTGCAATTCATTCCCATCATGACGTTATTCCAATGCCGACCGATCGGTCGGGTATCCTCTCCGGCGTGACCGCTGCACACTATTTCACCGCTGAATGTTACTCATCCAAGACAGTATCCATTCACGGGGATCAATCCGACTGTTGATCTCTTCACATTCATGGGAGATCCTATGCGCATCATATTCTGCTCTATTCTCACCCTCCTCTTTACCATGACACTCCTGTCGCAAAAGATGACGAAGACAGAACTGTACGGATATGGTCAATTCTATCACTATACTGAGAAGACACCGGCTATCGTATCAAACGGCGGTACAGCAGGAATGTATGTTCTGCTGGATTGGAATGACATGGACCTGCAATTGGAAAAACAGACAATTGCTTTCGGTACAAAGACGGAGTTTATGGCGGGATTCGGTTCGGTGAACTCATCTTTTGCATTCGATCTGATCGCGGATATCTTCGGGATCGCAGGTCAATACCAGATCGATACACATAACAGCGCCGGGATCTTTTATGAACCAATTGAACTCGTTGCGACACCGTTCAGTTCGTTTGTCGGAAGCAAAATGGAAATGAAATACTGTTACAACAATATTCAGGTTGCGGTGTCGAGAGGCGGGAACGGATTCGTGTACGGATGTATCGTGCCGAAAGATGCAAGCGTGATGCACACCGTTGCCGTTCAATATCTCATGAAAGAAACGATGGTCGGAATCAAATATTCGGATATCGCTTTCGATCGGAAATCAGGGAGCGGAATCATGCTGTTCTTCGGATTCTACGAATGATCTCAGGTCATACGTACAATAAAAAGAACCGCCCTTTCGGACGGTTCTTTTGTTTCTGTTCATTTGAAGAACGTTACTTCTTCTTGCTTTCCGAAGCAGGTGTTTCGCTCTTCGGTTTGTCGTTGTCCATCTTCTCCTTAATGACCATTGCAAGGAGTGTATTCACCAGCGAACCGCCGCCGTCCGTTGAGCCGCCGCCGTTGGCGATGATCTCGGGGACGAGCTTCTGTCCGCTCGTGCTGAGAGCACGGGCAACTTCGATCGCAGCATAGTTGCCGGATTCCATCGACTGGATCTTCTGCTTGATCACGTCCGCTTCCGCCATACCGACCGCAGTGATCTTCTCACCTTCCGCAGCACCGACGGTCTTGAGCACCATCGCATCGGCATCCGCGTTGACAGTCTTGACTCGCGCATCGGCTTCTGCATTGACGGTCTTAGATTTCGCTTCACCTTCCGCTTTCTTCACCGCTGCCTGAGCTTCGTATTCGTTGATCTGGACTTTCCGTTCCGCATCAACAACACGTGCTTGCGTATCGGCGAGCGCCTTCGCCTGCTGCAGGTCCTTCCGGACCCCTTCGGCTTCGCGCTGCGTCTGGTATGTCACTTTTTCCTGTTCCGCGATCTTACGGTCCGTGAGTGTCTTCATCAGATCCTCCGGCGGGACGATATCGCCGATAAGTGTATCGACGGCTCCGACGTTATAATCCTGGAGTGCTTTGGAGATGCTCAACCGCGCATCTTCCTGACGCTCTTTTCGCTTCTTCAGGAATTCGATCACATCGGATCCCTGCGCCGCATTACGGAAATAGTTGCCGATGGTCGGCTCGAGCACCTGTGTGACGAGATTCGCCACGCTGCCGAACCGTGCGATCACTTTCGGCGCATCGGTCCGCGGGATGTGGATGATCTGACTTACGTCGAGATTGAACTTGAATCCGTCCGACGAACGGACAGTGATGGTCGAAAGTTTCTCATCCAATTTGTGCGATTCGGTCTTGCCGGTCGCCCAGTTCAGCACGACGTTCGCCGTCGGCACCACTTCCACTTTGTGCGTGAACGGATTGATCGGATATTTTCCGGGATCAAGCGGATCGACCCAGACGCCTTTCTGTCCTTTGGTGACCAAGTTGCCGTGTTTGAAAGCTTCACCGGTCACATCCACGCCTTTCTCACCGACATACGCGATCACCACGCCCACATTCGCGATCGGAACGGTCGTCATATCCATCATCTCCACTGTTGCGAAACGGGGATTGATGAAGTAGCGGCCAGCGAGCATCACTTGTTCCTGCAGTCCTTTATACCCGCCTGCATCGATGAAAGCCTGTGCATCCTGGAACATGTTATGGGTCGGAACTTCCTTTCCGGCGATCTCATCTTTTGCCAGCGGTTTTCCTTCTTTCGTGGTCACGACACCGACCTTATTATCGGGAATTTCGAGAACTTTTTCCTCCACAACGGAGAAAATAGCGCTGTTAATGCGGTATGTTCCCGGAGGAATGATCGTGATCTGCGGTCCGCGTTCGCCGCCGTTCTTCAGGAATGCGCGGGCATTCTGGAATGAGTCGCAGTCGACACGGCGCGCAAGAACGCGGCCGTCCTTCAGCGGACTTCCGTCCTTCGCTTCGACGATACCGATGGATCCTTCACTGATGGTGATGAAATGCACCAGTTCGATCTCGAACTGCCACGGCCAAAGCCACATGTGCAGTCCGGGTGCCAGTGTGTCCGCCTGATACCCCGCTTCGCCGTTCAGCGCGATGATCGTGCCGTCCGGCAGCGTGCGGTTGGAACCGAAAATGACGAAACGTTTATTGAGGATACCGATCGAATCGTTCGGGATAATGACGATACCGAACACGCGCAACACCAGCTTGTACGATACAAGAAGGCCAACGGTGATGATCAGCCACCAATAGGAAACCAGTAGATCAACGATGTTCATACTCTAACTCTCCTTAGGAGTGATTTTCGGAAAGAGGAATTTCTTTCCGTAGAACCTTGAACGTAAATTTGAAACAAAATTCTCCTGAAGCTATAAAAATAATGTAAATATATTTTTCCCGGACGGGAACTAATTCATTCAGATGTCAAAATTGAAATGATTTGACCATCTGATATTTGGCATCAGACTTGTGTATCTGAATTAAATACATCTTTCACCGCGGAGTCACGGAGAGCATTGAGAGGAGATAACCACGAATGACACGAACCATCACTAAATTTAAAAAATGTGTATCTTGATACTATGGATAATCTGATGCGCATGATACAGCTTGCGGATGAATTCTTCGAAACGAAGAACGATCATTCACAATTGGACATCTCTGAAGAGGTGATGGAGCAGCTCCGCTCGATCCACTCTGCAACGATGGGTGAAATATCGAATGAAGATGGTCCGTTTGCGTGGACGATCGTCATTCCGACGACACGGTCCATCCGGGAAAAATTTATGAGCGGTGAGATAGGGGAGAAGGAACTGTTGAGTGCAACGCTGGAATTGTGTGAAAGTGAACCGTTCGCTTCAAGCGAACGGTTCACTGCAGTCTACCTCTGTTCTGTACTTGTTCTTCCTGAGTTCCGAAGTAAGGGATTTGCAAAGAAGCTGGTGATGGATTCCATCCGTGCGATACAAAAGGACCATCCTGTGGAAGAGCTGTACGTTTGGGCATTCAGCGGGGAAGGAAATGCACTTGCCGAGAAGATAGCATTGGAGCTTCACCTGCCGTTGTTCCGCAGATAACGGCGCACCGTGATAAGAGCCGGCAACGCAGAATTACGGAATGAACTTGTATCCCGTTCCGTGGATGGTGATGATGTGTTTCGGAGATGAGGGATCTTTTTCGACGTTCTTCCTCAGTTTAACAATGAAGTTATCTACGGTGCGAGAGGAGATGGATTCATCATATCCCCACACATGCTTCAAAAGATCGTCACGGCTGATCACCTGCTGCTGATGGTTCCAGAAATACCGC
>CALROS020000151.1:0-5292 GCA_943369855.1 Chitinophaga pinensis
AATGTGGCATCACGCTGCGTCACTTGTCCGTACGAGAAGAACGAGATCGCTTTGGACATGATGAATCCCGCATTCGTATCCCGGTTGAGATTGAGCGGCATCTTCAGGTCGGAAGCCATCTGCTGGAGCATCGGCAGCAGCGTTGCATCGCCGAAATCGGTGAGGATCACATCCGGATCGTATTTGAAGAGATAGTAATTGATCTGGCGGATGAGTTCGCGCGGGGATTCCTGCTGCAGCACGGTCTTTCTGCCGTCCACTTCCACTTCGATCTCCAAAAAGCGCTGGTACTTCGGCGCCATCAGTTTTGCGGACGGAGAAAGCGTCATCACCGTCAGCGGCGGAATGTGGTATGTCTCCGTCTCCTTCTTCTCAAAAAGGTCCCACGACTTGAGCACACCATTCTCGATGGTGAATTCGCCGTAGGCAAGCGGGAAGAGTTCCGTCGTATAATAGAACATCTGCACCGCCTTGATGTCCGCATTATAGAACTGGTAGAATTTGAAATGCTTGGTGAGGGTCCGCACCGTCTTTTGGAACAGATTCGGATTATGCACATGCACGGCATAGACCTCCACATCCCGGTTCGAGAGCAGATCCTTCTTCACCGTCTTCACCATGGTCGCGTGATACGGCAGATGCAGCAGAAGGGCACGCAGCGTTTCCGCCTCCGTATCGGACAATTTAAGATAGAGACACGGAGCGAATGTGTATGTGGTCTTATGCCGTTTTCCGTCCGCATCGATGATCCAGACGGTCATGCCGGCGTCGTTCACGTAGGCATCGAACAGCCATCCTTGCAGTGTCATATCTCCTCCCCGTAATTCCGTAAGCGTTCCTTCAGTTCGTGGAGTTCTCCAACGAGTTTGACCAGGACGGATAACGTGATCTTATCCATCGTGATCGGTGTCGTCTGGAACGCGATCGACGGAAGGTTCCGTTTAGCAATGCGAAATACTTCATCAAAATGCTCCTGTTGTTCTTTTCGAAGGGCGCGCCGGAAGTTTCCCCACCGCTCCCGTTCTTTGTCGATCAGGCGTGTTGCGGTCGCGATCAGTCTTCCCATTTCTTCCTCGTCTGGCGGATGTGCGGATGTAGTCTCTGTCGATCCTGTATGTGACATCGGTGATCCCCTTGAATGCGTTAAAATATTGTTCGCGCTCTTTCAATTGGAAGTGCAGAGGCGATGAGACCAACAGCGTGGAGATCCTCTGCGCCTTCAACTGATCGAGCGTTTGTTTGATCCGTTCCAGAATGTCGTGCAGATCGGCGGTGACGACCTGATCATCATCGATCAGATCCAGCAGACCGAAGATGAAGAGATTCTTCGCCTTCACCGAGCGGATGAATTCCGCCAGTCCGTCCGTTATGGTCACATCCACCTGATAGAAGGTGTAGCAGCGACTGATGTACCCGTTCTGCAGCAGTTCCTCCGGTTCGCGGTCCGCCATCTTGAAGAGTCCCGCCAGAAAGAACGGATCGGTCACATTCGCCGCATCGATGATCACCACCGGTTCCTTCCTGCGCAGGAATTCCGCCGCGACGAGCATCGCCGTCTGATACACACCGTAGGTGCCGTGCAGGAAACTGATGGCCGGCGGGGATGTTTCCATCGCCAGTTGGACGGTCTTATATGTTTGAATGACTGTTTCCATCTGTTTTTGCTGTTAGAGGAACTGCTTCCTAAAATGCACAAGCCCGACAACGCAGAAGCTCTTGGCTTCTTTCACTGTCGGGCTTGAAGGTCTCAACACCCTGAACGATCATCTATTTTTGAACTAGCCCGCTTTCCTCAGCTTATGCTTGGAGCGGAACGACACTTCGATATCCCCCACCACTTTCCCTGCCTCGCGGGGAAAACTGATCTGCACACCGCCGTAATGGTCATCCGGGGACTTCACGCGGAGAATGTCCAGGATCTTATTGAGATAGGAATTGATCCTTTCCCGCTCTTCTATGCTGTAATCGCCGCTTGCCATAATGAATCACATTTTACTGTATAAATTTACACTGTATAAATTTACAGTATCAAAGCCGATTTGTCAAGTACTTTTTTAAAAATAAAATGCCCGGCCGGAACGGCCAGGCACAGGCAGAACAACAGTCTTGAATGGACTATTTTAGAAGCATCATTTTTTTGACGGATGTATATCCGAACGCAGGATCATGTTCGGACTGGATCTGAATCCGGTAGAAATACACGCCGGAAGTGAGCGAACGGCCGGAAAAATTCTGTGTATATGATCCGGCATCAAGCATATTATCGATCAGCGTCACGATCTCCTGACCAAGAACATTGACGACCGTCAGCCGAACTCTGCTCCGCTCCGGAAGTTCGAATCTGATGTTGGTGGAAGGATTGAACGGATTGGGATAATTCTGCGTCATGGAATACTGACGCGGAACCGCAGCTGTTCCGTCACCGACGGAGAGGAGTCCCTGCTTATACAGAAGCGCGATCCAAAGATCCCCGTCCAACAGCCATGAAAAATCACTCGGTTCATTGAACCGCTGATACTTGTAATCAACACCTGTCAGCTGTTCCCACGCTCTGTCGAATTGATCGCCTTGTTTCGCCGAATCCGCAAAGAGTGCGAACGAGTCATTGGCAGTGCTGGACCATTCGATACCGACAAAGACCGATTCCGGAACGAACGGACTCCCCGCAACATTGAACGGCTTCGGAAGCATGAACGCCGTCCCCTTCCCTGTGTCGAATTGAGCGATGGTCGTTTTTATCGAAGCGATGACCGCACCGGGACCGCCCGCGAGCGTGTCATAATAATCCTTCCCATATCCCGCACGTTTGAAGACGATGGTAATGGAATCCGGCGTACCGACCACACCTTTGATCGCCATCCAGAATTTCGCACCGACCACGTGCACTTCTTCCTGCACATCGAAGCGCTGATACTTTCCGATATCGCCGTAGCCGTTCGTGCCGGCGATGAATCCCGATCCGTACGGATTCTTGTACAGCATCTTTGAATTTCCGTAGAACAGTGAATCGTATGACTGTGCTTCGGCACAATGAACGCCCAGAACGATCAGCGCTGCCGCCAAGAATTGTTTCAACCGCATCCTGTTACTCCTTTTGATATTGAATCTGATTGTGATTGTATCGTTTAAAATTGCATCTGTGCCGGGAAAGAAACAACTACATCATACGGTAGGAGTCCGTTACTTCCCGCTTCCGGAGAACAAGCCCCGTTCAAAATATCTCTGCATGAACACAAAGACGATCACCACGGGAATGATGGAAATGATCCCTCCTGCCGCAACGTACCGGAAGTTATCGACGAACGTTCCCATCAGATAGCTCAGTCCTACCTGAAGGGTGAAATGTTCCGGTGATTTCAGCACGACGAGCGGCCAGAGGAAATCTCCCCAGCTCGCAATGAATGTGAAGATGGCGAGCGTCGCCATCATCGGCCGTGTCATCGGCATCATCACCTTCCACCAGAGAACGAACGGCGATGCACCGTCCATCACTCCTGCCTCCTCGATCTCCGCGGGAATGGAGAGGAACGCCTGACGCATCATGAAGATGCCCATCGCATCGACGATGAAAGGAAGGATCACGCCGGCAAGCGAATCGGCGAGTCCCAGTTTCAGGACGATGGTGAACAGAGGAAGGATGATCACTTCTTTCGGGACCATCATTGCGGCGATGATCATCACCAGGAACAGCTGTTGATATTTGAATCGGTAGCGCGCAAGAGCGAATCCTGCCAACGAACAGAAGAGCACCGTCCCCGCCACGGAGAGCAGAGTGACCATGAGTGAGTTCATGAAATATGAAGCCATCGGCACGGCATTCCAGAGTCCGGAATAATTCTCCCACACGATCACGGACGGGATCAGGACCGGAGGATACGCAAAGAGTTCTTCCGCCCCTTTCAAGGATGTGCTGAGCAGCCACATGAACGGCAGCACCGCCGCTGCGACACTGAGAGTAAGAACGATGGTCCGGAGGAACCTCATGACCGCTGCTCCATCATTCTGAAATTGGCATAGGAAAAGAGTGAGGTGACCAGAAAGATGATCACGGCAAGTGCGGAACCGTATCCGAAATCGAACCGCTCGAACGAGAGCCGGTACAGATATGCCACCAGCGTCTTATTGCTCATCGGCACTCCGGGAATGAGCACATACAGTTCCGTGAATAATTTGATGGCGGATGATGATGAAACGACGAAGATGAACAACAGCGTCGGTTTCAGATTCGGGAGCAGGATGTGAATGACCTGCTGGAACGGTGTTGCTCCGTCCAGCAGACCCGCTTCCTCGATCTCCGCGGGGATGAGAGCGAGTCCTGCAAGGATGATCATCATATAATACCCGAAACCGCGCCACACGGTCAGGATCATCACGCTGAGCATATTCACCGGATAGTGCGTGAGCCATGGAATATGTTCCATCCCGATGAGCGACAGCAGATAATTGATAATGCCGCTCTCTTCGGCGAACATCCATTTCCACATGATGCCGACGACCACGACCGGAGTGATCACGGGAAGGAAGAATGAAAGGCGGAGCAGTTTGGCGCTCTTCATCGACCGGCGGATACTCAGGGCAACAATAAGAGAGACCACCATCAGAACCGGTGTGACGAGAACGTACAGCAGCGAATTGGAAAGGGTCCACCAGAAGTTCGGATCATGGAACAATCTCCGATAATTCTCGAATCCGATGAATTCGTTGGGACCGAAGAAAGAATAGCGTAAAAAACTGACGCTGATCACCTGGATCATCGGCACAATGACGAAGAGTCCAATGAAGAATATCGCCGGCGCCAGGAACAGATATGGAGTGATCTTCTTCATTATCGTTCATTCAGGATCGTGTTCCATTCATCCGCTGCTTTTTCCAATGATTCTTTTACGGATATATCCTTGAGACACGCACGCTGGATTGCTTCATCGAACGCATCGCGGAGCCGGTCAAAATTCGGATGGAGCAGATAGGTCCTCAGCCGACCTGCATTCGGCAATTGTTCCGCCCCCATCTTCCGTGCTTTGGAGGTGACCGAGCCGTCCCCTGCCACGAAGAAGGAATCACGCAACGCTTCCATGACGGATGGAAATGTCGTCGTCAATTTACTGAAGGCGAGCTGATTGGATGCGTTGGTAACGTAGAGAGCAAAATCCGCAGCTTCGGCCTGATGGCTGCTGGACGCAAGGACGGAAAGGGACATCGCAGCGAGTTCATGCTTCCCGCTCCTGCCGACGAGCGCCGGAGCAACGCCGGTCCGTTCATAAATAGATGGAGCATTACTTTTGATCCGTTTCA
>CALROS020000152.1:0-5273 GCA_943369855.1 Chitinophaga pinensis
CGTTGTCGGTGATGTTGAACGTCAGGAAGCGAAAGATGAGATCCTGACACTCCTGTCCGGACAGGAAAAGAAGGTCGTCGACAGTATCATGGTCCTGCCGGATGAACGCCTCGGCGAGAAGACATGGGGGATCATCACGGTGAGTGTCGCCAATATGAGAAGCGATCCGGGTGAGGATGCTGAACTCAGTTCACAGGTGCTGATGGGTTCCGTCGTGAAGATATTGAAGAAAAAAGGTGGTTGGGTCTACATCCAATCCGCTGATAAATATCTCGGATGGGCCGATCCCGATCAGATGGTGCGGGTCTCCGATTCTTCAGCAAAAGAATGGATCAATGCAAAACGGGTCTTTGTAACGAGCTTTGTCGGATCTGTCCTGCAGAAAGCAGATCCCCAATCCTTCCCGGTGTGCGATATCACCGGCGGAGCAACATTGAAAGATCTCGGTACAAGCGGTGAATGGACGAAGGTCGGGCTGGCGGACGGTCGGACTGGATTCCTGCTGCGGAATTCCGTGATCGATTATGCGTTATGGGGACGAACACTTACGCCGGTGCCCGACAATATCGAACGGACCGGAAAGTTCCTTCTTGGTGTTCCGTATCTTTGGGGCGGAACCTCGCCGAAAGGAGTGGATTGTTCGGGATTCACCAGGACGGTCTTCCTGTTGAACGGTCAGCAGCTGAACCGCGATGCGAACCAGCAGGCTGAACAGGGAGAACATGTCGAACCCGGAAGTGAATTCCAAAATCTGCGCAAAGGGGACCTGTTGTTCTTCGGCCGTAAAGCGGACGGTAAGAAACCGGAACGCATCGTGCATGTTGGTATCTATCTTGGCGGAAGACAATTCATCCATTCATCGGGGAAGGTTCGGATCAGCAGCTTCGATCCCGCTTCTCCGATCTACGATGAACCGGACCTGAGAAGATTCGTCCGTGCACGGAGAGTGATCGCATCAGCACCGCAGGTAACGGAAGTAAAAACTAAATAATTTAAATCTCAAGCACCAAAACTCAAATCCCAAACAATGCGCCAAAGCAAAATTTGGGATTTGTTATTTGGAATATGATCATTTCACAATGTCTCTTCGTTACCTCTTCATCGACTTCAATTCCTACTTCGCTTCTGTTGAGCAGCAGGAACAGCCTCATCTTCGAGGGAAACCGGTCGTCGTCCTTCCGGTGATGGCGGAAAATACCGCGTGTATCGCCGCAAGTTATGAAGCAAAGAAGTTCGGGATCCGCACCGGCACATCCGCCAAAGAAGCTCGGAATCTCTGTCCCGAAGTGATCATTCTCCCCGCACGTCCGTCCGTCTACGTTCAATATCATCATCGCCTGATCGCTTCCGTTGAATCTTGCGTTCCGGTCTACAAGGTGAAATCCATCGACGAGATGGCTTGTACGCTCTCCGGTTCCCAGCAGATACGGGAGAATGCTGTTGCATTAGCGCAGAGGATAAAAACGACCATTGCGAAGGATGTCGGTGAATTGATGCGGGCATCCATCGGTATCGCTCCCAATATCTTCCTGGCGAAGACCGCTTCTGATATGCAGAAACCGAACGGACTGGTAGTGATACAACTGGAAGAACTGCCTCAGGTGCTCTTTAAACTAGAGCTGCAAGATCTGACCGGTATCGGTCGGAATATGGTCAAGCGATTATACCGGAACGGTATCTATACGGTGGAACAACTCTGCACGGCGGAGAGGGAACTGTTGAGAAAGGTTTGGGGCGGCGTTGAAGGGGACAGGATGTATGAACGTCTTCGGGGAATCGAACCTGTCATTCCGGAAACCCAGCATACAACGATCGGGCATTCGCATATGCTCACGCCGCAGGAACGGAACATACCGTCAGCACACGCAGTGCTGCACCGCATGCTGCAGAAATCCGCCATGCGTTTGAGGGACATGAAGCATCGTGCACAAATGATCTATGTCGGTATCCGGTTTTATGATGACAAACATTGGGAGGATAAACTCTCCATCACAGAGACATCCGATACGCTTGTGCTCATTCAGGCATTGACGAAAATGCTGGAACGAAGTCCGGACATGAAGGAGAAACCGCTGCAGGTCTCGGTGACGCTGCTCGATCTGAAGCCGGAGGCGGATCACACGCCATCCATGTTCGAGAATGAGGACCGTTCGTCGGCGCTGAATGCTGCTGTGGATGAACTGAATCTTCGCTTCGGAAAGACCGCATTATATTTCGGTGATGCGCATTCAGCGTTGGAATCCTCTCCTGCGAGGATCGCATTCAATCATATCCCTGATATTGAGATCGAGGACGGAAAAGGGGGACGGGCGAAGAAGAAAAAGAATGTTTCTCCGTCAACACCGCCGGCGGATGAGTTTGATATGCCGTAAATAAAAAATCCCGTCTGAGCGGGATCTTTTATTGTGAATGTATGGCCTTAAAGATTTATTTTTCCCGGTCCATCACAAAGTCGATGAAGTGGATCAGCGAATCCTTCGCATCGGATGCAGGGAGACCGGAGAGACATTCTTTCGCGGCATTGCCGAACTCATGCGCACGCTGTTCGGCATAGACGATCCCGCCGTTCTTCTGCACAAAATCAACGATATATTCCACATCCTTATTGGTCGTTCCTTTTTTGATCATCTTCAGCACGTTCTTTGAATCCTTCTTCGGTGCCTGCTTCAGCGCATAGATGAGCGGAAGTGTGATCTTCTTCTCCTTCATATCCCCGCCGATCGGTTTGCCGAGGATGCTCTTGCGGGAGGTGAAATCGAGGATGTCATCGCGGATCTGGAACGCCATGCCGACATTCTCGCCGTATTCTTTCATCAGCTTCCGGATACCGGCATCTTCCGTAACACTCGCCGCGCCGATCTCGGAGCAGGTGGAGAGCAGGGAAGCGGTCTTATTGGAGATGATCTTCAGGTAGGTCTCTTCGTCGATGTTCAGTTCACGGCTCTTCTGGATCTGATGCAGTTCGCCTTCGCTCATCCGGCGGACGGAATCGGAGGTGACCTTCAAAAAATAGACATCGTCATGGTTCAGCGAGATCAGCAGTCCGGTGGAGAGGAGATAATCTCCCATCAACACCGCCACTTTATTCTGCCACACCGCTTTGATCGATGCGAGTCCGCGGCGCGTGTCGGCATCGTCCACCACATCGTCATGTACGAGCGTGGCCGTATGCAGGATCTCAACGAGCGTAGCGCCGCGGAACGTGCTTTGGTTGATGGTGCCGCAGGCCTTTGCACAGAGGAATACTACAATGGGCCGGATGCGTTTCCCTTTCTGCTTCACGATATACCGTGCGATGGTATCGACAAGGGTCACGTTCGAACGCATGGCGTTCTTGAAGAATCCCGAAAATTCCTTGATCTCCATCTCTACGGGAGCTTTGATATCATCGAGTGAATATGCTGCTGACGCCATTGATCTCTCTTCTTATTCTTCTGTCTCTTGCGCAGGTTTCCGCTGTGCAAACATGGATATGAAAATGCTGACCTCATACAGTACGATCATTGGTGCGGCCAGCAGACTTTGTGTGAGCATATCGGGAGTCGGTGTAACTACTGCCGCGATGATCAAAATGACGACGATGGCATGTTTCCGGTATTTCCTCATGAATTTTGGATTGACAATACCGAATTTCGAGAGGAAATAGGTGATCATCGGCAGTTCGAACACGAGGCCCGCCCCGAGGATGAGACTCAGCATGAAACTGATATATTCGTTGATGGCAATATTCAGCGTGAACACATCGGTCCCGAATGTGGAGAAGAACGTCAGTGCCGTCGGAACAAGGATGAAATACGCGAAGAGAATACCGGTCATGAAACAGAATGTCGTAAAAAAGACGATCCTGAATGCATATTTCCGTTCGTGAGGAAGAAGTCCCGGAGCAACGAATTTCCAGAGGTGATAGAGAATGATCGGCATCGCGCCGATGATGCCGACCACCACCACCACCTGCATATACGTGAGCATGATTCCGTACGGTGTCAGCACTTGCGGTTTCAATCCCACTTTCAACATCGGTCCGAGAAGAACTACCTTCACCAAAAAGTCGGCGAAGAAACCGGCGACGATCGAACAGATCAAAACCGCTAGGACGGAATAGACGATCCTTGAGCGGAGTTCTTCCAGATGGTCAAGGAACCCCATCTCTCGTTCATCATTATTCTTGTTATTCAGCATCAGTTCAGATCTTTATATATGGGGAAACCAAGACAGAAATCGGAGACCTTCTTCTTGACGGAGACATAGACATCTGGCTTGCCGAGATTGCTCAATACTTCATCGATCAGATCGCCGACGACCTTCATGTCGTTCTCTTTCATACCGCGGGTGGTCATTGCTGGAGTGCCGATACGGATACCGCTGGTGATGAGCGGGGATTTGTCGTCGAACGGAACGCCGTTCTTGTTGACGGTGATGCCGGCTTCATCGAGCGCTTCCTGCGCATCCTTTCCCGTGATATTCTTGTTCCGCAGATCGATGAGCATCAAATGATTGTCCGTCCCGTTGGAGCAGATGGTGTATCCTTTGGACATCAGGTGAGCCGCAAGGGCCTGGGCATTCTTGATGATCTGAGCTGCATACACATTGAATTCGGGCTGCAGTGCTTCTTTGAATGCGATCGCTTTCGCAGCGATAATGTGCATGAGCGGACCGCCCTGGACACCGGGAATGACCATGGAGTCGAGAAGCTCGGAGATCATCTTCTTCCGTCCTGATTTCGGTGCGACGATACCGAACGGATTCTCATAATCCTTACCGACGAGAATGATGCCGCCGCGGGGACCGCGGAGCGTCTTATGTGTTGTTGATGTGACCACATGACAGTGGGGAATCGGATCGTTCAGCAGATCGGCAGCGATGAGTCCTGCAGGATGGGCAATGTCGGCGAACAGGAATGCACCGACCTTATCGGCGATCTCGCGGAATTTCTTGTAATCGATGTTGCGCGAATATGCGCTTGCGCCGACGGTGATGAGTTTCGGTTTCTCGCGTTTTGCAACATCTTCCACTTCGTTATAATCGATGAAACCGGTCTCTTTCGTTACACCGTATGCGGAGAAATTGTACATCTGTCCGGAGAAGTTCACTGCTGCTCCGTGCGTCAAGTGACCACCGTGAGAGAGGTTCATTCCGAGGACCTTGTCGCCCGGTTTGATGAATGTGAAATAGACTGCTGTATTCGCTTGTGATCCGGAATGCGGCTGCACATTCGCGTATTCGGCACCGAACAATTTCTTCACTCGGTCCCGTGCGATATTCTCGACCACATC
>CALROS020000153.1:0-5246 GCA_943369855.1 Chitinophaga pinensis
AACTGCCGCAACCATCATCACTTGAACTGAAAATTTGCTCATGATATCCCAATGATTATTTTTTTGCATGACAATATCCGCAGAATTGTTGTCCGGGTTTCCCGGTCGGTTTGGCATTCGCATCGTTATGGCACACGTAGCATGTTGAAGCGGCATCATTATGCCAATCGCCTTCGACATTCTTCATGAAACCCGCTGCATGTGTCTTAGGATTCGTTCCTTTGATACCGTCCACATCAACATGGCAGGTAACACAGGTCGGATCTCCGCCTTCTGCATCGTGGCAGACAGCGCAGCGCTGGATATCGCGCTTTGCAAGTATGGCATGCATTCCGCCGCCGGAGCCGACACCGATCATTGTGAAGCCGGGCTGTTCGTGGCTGGTCGGAACAACACCGCCGAGAGCGACACTTCCCTCTCTGTGGCAATCAGCGCAGAACGATTCCTGACGGTGACACGTCTGGCAATCCGCTGACCGACCTTTTGCATCGATGCCGTGCGTGAATTTATAGTTCATGTCGTGAACATTCTGACCTGCAAGCGCAGCCGGTTTATCCACACCGAATTTCCGCGGGGACATCATGCCGGTCTTTTCGAACGGCGACAGTTTCGTCAGATTCGTTCCGTCATGACATTCCATGCACGATGCTTCGGTATGACAGCTCTGGCATTTCGCTTCGAATGTTCTGCCGCCCATGACCCGTGCATGTTCACGTTTGAAGTTGGCGACCATGTGTGTTGCGGGTTTCAACGAAGCAAGATTCGTGTGGCATGCTTCGCACTGGTTGGTCGCTTTCACATTGTTGTGACATGTGTTGCAGGTAGTCATCGACGGAAGGTTCGCCGCTTCGGCATAATCCGTCTTATCCATTCCTGCGTGACAGGTGACGCATTCCACTTTCTGATCGACCACATGTTTCTGGTGATCGAATTTGATCTCGCGGACCGGATTCGGGAGCGCAACGGGATTATTCTCATCCTTATGGCAGAATCCGCATTTCTCATTCACTTCCTGATCGTGGCAGGTCTGACATTCCGTATGCGTCGGCAGCATCTTCTCGGAAGCATTCTTCGTCAGCTTTTCCGGAGTGTGACATGAGGCGCACTCCACGCCGGCTTCGGCATGCTTCCCGTGAGAGAATTTCAGCACTTGTTTCTTGTCCGGCTGCGCATCATCCGCGGCTACGGCACTGCTCCGTCCGATGATCACCATGGCGATCAGTACGGAGACAAACGAGACGAGTAAGAGATTTTTTTTCACCATAATCAATCCAAGAGGCCCAATTGTTCACTGAACCAATAGTTAATTTTTAAGAAGAGACGCATATCGCTCTTATACTGCGGATTGCTCATCCACTGCACCTGAAGGTCGGTGGACAATTTCTGCATCGGGCGGTAGACCGCACCGAGCGTAGCGTTCACAACATTGCTTGCCGGATCCGCCTTGTCCATTTTATAGGTCGCATATCCGAGAGCGCACATTGGTGTCAGTGTCCGTTCCATCATGGGATAGACGGCCTGAACAGAGATGCCGTTCAGTTCACCGGCATATCCGAAATTCTGTGTGTAGGTCGCCGAGATGACATCGTACGTTCCGCCGACGACGAGACGCTGACTGTTGTCATCCACATATGCCACATTCGCAAAACGTGCGAAGAGGAATGTCTTGGCGAGAGGACGGTATTCGAGTCCTCCTTCCACTTCTTTGGTGCTGTTCACATTGAACACCGAGAAGATGGAGTTATACGCGACGCGCGGCTGGCGGTAGATATATTCCGCCGTCACATTCAGGTCCTTCATGACGCCGACGCGGGCGAAGGTCTGTATCTTGGAGAGTTCTTCGGTACGGAAATCGAAATCCGTCTTTGCCTGGAATGTATACTGCTGTTCGTGTTCATATTCCAGATCCAATGAAGCGAGTTCCTCTTCGTTCGGACGGCTGTTGATGACGATCTCGTACGGCCGGAAAAGCGAGTCCATTCTCGTTGAAGTGTACGGTTTCCGCTGCCAGCGTTTGTTCATATAGCTGAGTCCGACAGAACCGTCCTCGATCGGGGCATAGGTGATCTGACCGCCGAAGAGTCCGTTCGTGCCGATGTAGTTCTTGCGGATATCGCGGGACTGGATGACATTGGAGCCGCCGTAACCGGTGACCGCCAGTGTATTATCCATCAGCTTCGCTGTTCCCGAAAGACCGTCGATCAATCCGCTGCCGACACCTGCAAAAACAAATTGGCGGCCTGCAGTGATATCCGCAAAACCGCCAATGTTCTTGATCTTCAGCAGGAATGAATTGACGCGCAATTCAGGGTCCGTTACCAGCGCGGTACCGAAATCATTCGATACCATCGCGTTCATATTAAAGCTGTAATTTTCGGTCGCTGCATTCAAATAGACGTTCTCATACGCTCTGAGATACAGCACTTTTGCAAGCGCTGTATCCCTTCCTTCGAATCCATAGAATGATGTTGTCAACCGTCCCGTTGTCATCTGCGCTGAGGCAGTGACGGAGAGCAGTACAAGACCGACCAAGAGTGAGCGTACCATTATTATCCTTTCGGCATCGGATGTTTGATCTCTTCGAACATTTTTTTGAAGTCAAAAGCTTTCATCGGGTGCATCTTCGGTGTGTGGCATTCTACGCACATCTTTTCACCGCCGTTCACGACCAGACCCGCTGCAACTGCTTTCTCTTTGTTCTCGGGTTTGTTGTGGATCGGTTTGTACGCGGATGCTGCGCCATGGCACGCTTCGCACTGTACGCCCATCTCAACTTTGAAGGATGCATCATGAGCATCGCCGAAACCGGTGGAGTGGCACTGCAGACATTCTTTTGCTTCAGACGGTGCGCCGGCAATATTCTTTGCTTTTGCGATCTCCGCTGCCTTCGGTGATTTCAATGCTTCAAATGCTTCAGCATGTTTCGATTTTTTCCAGACTTCGACCTGTTTTCCCTGTTTCGGAAGGTTATGACATGCGCAGGAATTGACGCCGACGAACTTGTTCTGAGCCATGACAGGCAGAACAAAGACCATGGCGATGAACAACATCAGAGCTTTTTTCATTGTACGATCTCCTTAATTAGGTATAATGGTGAATGGGCAAATGCCGTGCCGAATCTCATCGGCTGTTTCTTTAAAATTACGCTGATATTTAATTATTATTTCTTATGATTGCAATAGACAATTTAATTTTCCTGCCTGAAGTAATGGAATCAGGACATTATTCTCCGTTATGGCACTCGTTGCAATTCATCTCTTTCCATGAATCACCGATATCCACCGGATGTTTGAATTCCTCCCCTTTCGGTGAGAGTGATGTGATCATATCAGAAGGACCCTGGGACAGGATGATGTGACAGCTGTTGCAGTCCTTGGAGATCACTTTACCGGTCTTCTTTGATACATGCTTTCCATCATGGCACCGGAAACAGCCGGCATATGCATAATGTCCGACATTGTTCGGGAAATGTTTCCAATTCACATTCATCTCCGGGAAGATGGTCCGGGAAAATACCCGTTTCAGATTGGAGACTGCTGTATCAACATCCGACTTTCTGCTCTTCATGACGTCGGGATACTGCATGGTGTATGCTTCATTCATCTTTGATTCGATCCCCTGCAGTGCCTCACCTTCCGTCTTATATTCTTTTGTGAATGCTGCTGAAGCGATCGACCGTACATTCGGGAGTGTCGGTGAAACGAGTCCCTGCCGCATGAGTGAATTGATCGATTCTTCGGGTGTGCGGTAGATATGCGTCGGACGGTTGTGGCAGTCGATGCAATCCATTCTTCGTGTCTCACCCGCTGCGACCTTTGCTTCATCGAATGTATCGGTGTTCACGAATTCATCCTCTGTGCCGTTCGCAAGTTTCATCCGGACGATCGGGATGGTCTGGCGCTGGGAATCGATGGAGGTGTACGTGACATTGTTATCGGGATTGACATGCCAGTGGATACCGGAAGTTCGTCCGGTCTGCAGATTTCCGCCGCCGATCTTCATCAGCAGCGAAACGGTCCACGGCGTATTCGTTTCATCCGGCATGTAGTACGTCTTATTCACCTGCTTGTCCGAGAAGAAATGCTGCGGCCAGTGACATTGTTCGCACGTGCCTTGTGCAGGACGAAGATTGTGAACGGGAGTCGGAATGGGACGGGAGAATTTATTGAACGTGACGGAGTAGATCTGATATGCACCGGAGATCTTGGACTTGACATACCAGTCCGCACCCGAACCGACATGACACTCCGCGCAGGTAACGCGTGCGTGCGGTGAATGACTATAGGCGACATATTCCGGCTTCATCACCTCGTGACAGATCTCGCCGCAGAAGACGACCGATTCGGTGAATTCATACACCTGAAAACTGCCGAATGCCGAGACCAAAAGAACGAAGACCGTTATGCCGGTGAAGAACGCAAATTTCTTCCTGTCCGACGGATCGTTGAAGTCGATGCTCGGAAGCGCCTTCTCAACGCCGGTCTTGGCACGGCGCATCTTTTCCTGACGCATTCCGAAGAGCACCAGCAGCAGTCCTCCCACGAAGAAGACCGGAAGGATGATGAAGATGATGATACCCATGTACGCTTTCGAATGCGCAGAGAAGAAATCCAGCACGAACAGAAAGACGATGACGGCAAAGGATACCGCGGAGATCGCCGTTCCGGCAAAGCTCGTCATATTGAAATAAGACGAAGGGAGTAACTTCTTGAGATTCATCTTCATCGGTCCTTATAGTGTGTGTAAAATACTCGGAAGATCCCGGATCGTCCGATCATTGATAATTGAAGATCATCGCAAACACGATCCAGATAACGATGCTGAATCCGATGGTCAGTGCCGTCCATCCGAAGATCTTGATCGCGCGGATGACGATCGGCTGATACGGTTCAACAAGGTGCTGTTCCAGTGTTCCGTTCTTGATATGTTCTTCGTACTCCGCCGGTTTATCACGTTTCAGTTCTTCCACCGACATGCGGCCGGAGAAGACCACGATATCCATCGGGAATTTTTCCGGGCGTAAGTGCGTATTGAAGAAGTGGATCGTAAAGATGAATCCTGTCGCCAAGAGCGCTTCATCGCTGTGAATGATCGTGGCAACGTTGATCGCCCATCCCGGGAGGAATCTCGTGAAGAATTCCGGGAACCAGAGTGTCGCACCGGTGGAACCGATAACGAAGATACCCCAGAACACTGCAAAGTAGTCAAATTTTTCCCAATAAGTCCAACGGCCGTATTGAGGTCTC
>CALROS020000154.1:0-5229 GCA_943369855.1 Chitinophaga pinensis
GAACCAATGCGGATGAAGTTGCCGAAGTGCTGCTGATACCGCTCGAAAAATTCCTGGACCATTCACTGAGAACTTTGGAGTCGCGGGAACTGAAAGGAATGCGGAGAGAGGTCTATTTTTATCACGTGTGGAAAGAACCGGTGTGGGGAGCTACAGCGCACATCATTAAGCAGCTGACAGATCTGATCGAGCTTGGCAATAGGTAGTTTATCATTGGTGTTGTGGGAGTGATCTTCATTGATTTGTTAAGAACTGATCCGCACATTATACAACCAATAAGTAATTCGCCACTAAGACACAAAGGCACAAAATCCCACGAAAAGGAAAGTAATTTTGTGGGTATTATTTTTCTCATAATTGGTGTCTTAGTGCCTTGGCGGCTGAGAGTTTTTTTCGAATTTTAGCTTTTGAATATGCATAAAGCAATTTCCATAACGAATCTTATTAAAGAATATCCGCGCAAAGAGGAGTCACCCCTCCGCGCGGTTGATGACATCTCATTCGATGTGGAAAAAGGACAGATCTTCGGACTTCTCGGTCCCAACGGCGCCGGAAAATCGACGACCGTCAAGATCATGTCCACACTCATTCTTCCGACATCGGGCAAAGTGTTGATCAACGGATTCGATGTTGTCTCCCATCCGCTCGATGTGCGGAAAAGCCTCTGTGTTGTGCTTCAGGAGAATGCGCTGGATGTGTATCTGACCGTGCGGAATAACTTCCTCACCTTCGGCCGCTTCCATGGAATGTCCGCTGCCGATGTCGCAAAGAAGATGGACCGCGTAACGGAATTGTTCGGACTCCGCGATGTGATAGATCAAAAAGCGGTGGATCTCAGCGGAGGTGTAAAGCGCCGCGTGCAGGTGGCGAAGATGTTCCTGGTGGATACGCCGATCGTCTTTCTGGACGAAGCGACCACCGGCATGGATACATTCAACAAACGCGCCACTGTCCGCGCCATCCGCGAAGAGGCGCAGCGGGGACGGACGATCCTGCTCACCACACACATGCTGGAAGAGGCCGAAGAATTGTGCGACGCCATTGCCATTATCAATCACGGCAAGATCGTAGCGAACGGCACCACGGATGAAGTGAAGAAGATGGGACTTCAGATGTTCTATCTCTCGCTGAAGTTCAACGAAATGGGAAAGGAACTGGAGGAACTGATCCAGAAATTCGCTCCCGTGAAACTGGACATCATCAACAATGAAGCGAACATCACCGTGCGCGAGCACAATGTTGCCCTGAGCATCCTCTCGCTTGCCCAGTCCTCCGGCGCACTCAAACATTTCGAGATCTCCACCGCTTCGCTCGAGGATGTGTTCGTGGAACTGATCGACGGAAAGAATTCGAGGCGGACACCATGAACAATGTCATCGCCGTTGTGTACCGTGATGCGCTCATCCGTTTGACGAGTCTGATGTGGCTCTTCTTCGACATGGCTGTCCCTCTGCTCTATCTGCTGATGTTCGGCGTGGGATTCAACCGTGCGGTCGGCATCGGTATGGTGACGGACGGGGTCTCCGTTTCCTACAATGATTTTTTTCTGGCGGGCGTTCTTTCGATGTCCTGCTTCGGCAGCGCCATCAATCAGGCATACGGATTCTTTGTGGACCGGGACAACGGCATCTTCTACGAATTCCTCACCTATCCGATGACACGCGGTGAGTTCCTCTTCGGAAAGATGATCTTCCAATGCATCATGTCCCTCGTGCAGACAACATTGACGCTCACCGCGGCGGTCTTCCTGCTGCACATCAACATCAGTGTTGCGATGCTTCCGCTGACGATCCTTGCCGTAATGGCGGGAATCGCAGGATGGTTCTTCGCGCTTTCCGTTGTCGCGTTCCGCATCAAACGGAATGACACATTCAACACGCTCATCAACGTCGCGTATTTCGTTCTGATGTTCGTCAGCAGCATGTTCTATCCGCTCGATGCTGTTCCGATCTGGCTGAAATACCTTTCGTATGCGAATCCTCTCACATGGCACACCGATCTTCTCCGGTATCTCACGATCGGCATCGGGAATCTGAACATCGTTCTTCTTGAAGCGGCAGGATTCGTCGTATTCCTCGCAGCATCATTCCTGCTCGCGCGGCAGTCGCTGAAAACAGCGGCGTGATCTCCTGGTGTAGTCCACCTTAAAGGTAGACTACATCTGACTCTGTGTTAAAATCAAAAGGACGCCAAGGGCGTCCTTTTGATTTTTGAAATATTTCAGACCACACATCGGCTCCTTCGAAGCCGCACAACACTATCCTAAATTCCCATACAGCTCTCTGGAGGTCACTTTCACTCCCATCAGTTTAAGATACATGAACAATTCCGCTTTGTGATTCAGGTGATGCTCCAGCGCGAACAAGGCCATCCGCCATTTCTGCGCGCGGCCGAGCTGCAGTGTATCCAACTCTCCCGCTGCAAACTCCTCTTCACTCATCGTTGAAAAAATATCCAGAAAGTATTTCGCATTCGTTCTATAGAGATCCACGCATTCCTGGACCGATGCACTCGGAGTTCTTCGGTTCGTAATGAAGACATGACGGAGCGACGGCAGCGCCCATTCATTCTTCAGGATCCCGTCCGCATTGAACTTCAGCGCATACGCCATGTGATACATCAATTGTCCTGCGGTGAATGATTCCTCGGTCGGTTTCCAATCCTTCTGTTCTGCCGGAACCAACAGGAACATCGGTTCGGTCGGAGCGAGCTGTTTCTCGGCGTAGTCGCGGAACTGCAGCGGTGTCATCGGGTTATCCTTCGAATTCTGACTCTATAATGATCTGCTGGCCGACGATGCGGATGCGCAGAACGTTGGGTCGGCAGCAGACGGAGCAATCCTCGGTCATCATCTGCGTCTCTCCCCCCTCCGGCTCTACAAAGACCTCGTTCTCTTCACCGCAAAATGAGCAAAAAAATGATCCGTAAAAGTCCATATGTCAAAATAGAGAAGTTGGGTGTGAAAAACCACTTGGGAACATTGGTATTTTCCCGCACGTCAAACATCCGGCCACAGTCAGCAGCCGTCTCTAAACATTGCTTGTCTGCCCTAATTTCAGTATTTTTATATACTTACAAGGTTTTTCACCGTTACTTATCCACCTTTTAGAGGAGTTTTTCACGTATGCGTTTGAAATCGATAATGATGACCACGGGTGTTTTCGCATTATTTGCGGGAATCATTGGCTGCGGCGGCGGAACGTACGTTGCAGATATCGCAGGAGAAAAGATCTCTGTTGAAGAATTTGAACAGATCTATGCAAAGAATAACGGCGGCTTAGAAGCAGCGGCAAAGACATCGCTGGAAGACCGTCAAAAATTCCTCGACCTCTATGTGAAATTCCGTCTAAAAGTGAAAGAAGCATACGCACTCGGCTACGGTAATGATAAGGAATTGCGCAGCGAATTGAACGAATACCGCAAGAATCTCGCGGTTTCATACATGCTGGAAAAAGAGATCACCAAACCGGCATTGGAAAAGATGTATCAGCGCAAACTGAAATCCATCCGCGCAAGCCACATCCTCGTGGGAGTCCCTTCGGTCAATCCGGTGGATACACTGATGAGTTTTCAGGATGCGATGAAAGTGATCGACTCACTCAAAATGGGATATTCGTTCGAATCCCTGGCGTTGAACAATTCACGCGACCCTTCAGCACAGGTGAACAAAGGGGACCTCTATTATTTCAGCACCGGTCAGCTCGTGCCGGAATTTGAGGATGCCGCATACAGTCTGAAAGCCGGCGAGATCTCCATGGTACCGGTCCGCACGCAGTTCGGATACCATATCATTAAAGTGACCGATGTGAAGGACAATAACGGTCCGGTGCAGGCCAGCCACATCATGAAACGCCTGAACCGCGGTGCCAGTGCGGAAGATTCCGCCCGCGCATATAAAGAGATCAGCGCGATCCTCGATTCCATCAAGGCGGGAAAGAATTTTGCCGACCTCGCAAAGTCGTCCTCCGATGATCAGTACAGTGCGGAACGGGGCGGCGATCTGGGATTCATCGACCGCGGACGGACCGTCCGTGAGTTCGACGAGGTCCTCTTCAACCTGAAGGACGGTGAGATCTCGGGCATCATTAAGACACAGTTCGGGTTCCACATCATCAAACGGGAAAAAGCGCAGGGTATTCCCCCGTTCAAAGAGATGGAACAGCAGCTGAAGACGGAATATCAGAACTACCGTTTCCAGTACGATTACAACACCATGGTGAATAAGATCCGCTCTCTCTACTCCTTCAAACAGGATGACGGAACGGTAAAAGCATTCTCCGCAGCGGTGGACACTTCAAAGACTACGAATGATGCAAAGTGGGACAGCACGGTCTCTCCGTCCGTCCGCGCAATGACCGTCTATACTTTCGCGGGAAAGAAAGTCTCTGTCGGCGAGATGATCGAACTTGCCAAGAACAATCAGGAATTGAAGAACCTTGCGTTGAACGCACCCGGCTCCATCAACACCATCCTCGACAAAGTGGGCATCGGTCTCGTCACCGAGCATCATGCACAGCAGCTGCAGGATAAATTCCCGGACTTCAACCGCACAATGAAGGAATACGAAGAAGGGATCCTCCTCTTCAAAGCCGAGCAGGAGAATGTCTGGAACAAAGTGACCCCGACCGATTCCGCACTGCGGAAATTCCACGCGGAACGGAAGGATGCATACCGCTGGCCGGACCGTGTGAACGCTCAGGAGATCTTCGTCCCAACGGACAGTGCGGCAAAGCTGGTCGTGAGATCGATCACCGGATACACGGTCGATTCACTCGTTGCAAGAAAGACCAAAGGAAAAGGAAAGAAAGTGCTCTTCGATACGATCAAAGTTGCGGTCGCACCGATCAGCTATGATTCCGCAGCAGCATTGTACAACACGCGCGGAACAACAAAGGAAACACGCGGTGTGCTGGGAATGCTCAACACATCCACCAATACCGTAACACAGCTTGCCTTCAGCAAGCCCGCGAAGGACTCGCTCGTCTATTTCGCGAATGAGAACGGATTCTCCTTCACCAAAGCGCTGAAGAAGGACCCGGCGCGCGAAAAGACCTTTGAAGAAGCGCAGTCTGAGGTCTCCGGCGCATTCCAGGAATATGAGACAAAGCGTCTCGGCGATGAATGGTATTCCATGCTGCAGAAGAAATATCCAGTCATTCTTGTGAAAGAAGCGCTCGGAAAGACGTACGCCGCCCCGCAGCCCGCGGCTGCAAAAGACAAACCATAATG
>CALROS020000155.1:0-5166 GCA_943369855.1 Chitinophaga pinensis
AAAGAGCAAATACTCCGATGACAAAACGATCGTAGTCGTAAAACGAATCAAGTAATTACATTTGAGTTGCTAAAAGCTCTCTCGCCAAGTCGCAAAGGGAAGTTTGTATTCTAAAATTCTTTGCGCCTTCGCGCCTTTGCGAGAGGATAATATGTTTCTTGGTTCTTTTATAGAAAAATAACCTTACCCGTTCTTCAGCGCTTCAAGTTCCGTCCACCGCGCGTACATCTTTTCGACCTTCTCTTTTCCGGCATTCAGTTCTTTGGTGAGCTGTTCCACTTTATCACCATGCTTCTGATAGAAATCATCCGCTGCGAAGAGCGCTTCAATGCGGTGGACTTCCTCTTCCGCTTTCAGGATATCCGCTTCGATGGTCTCGAGTTCTTTCGCCTCTTTCCATTTCAATTTCTTCGGTTCCGGTTTTGCTGCCGCTTCTAACTTTTTCTGTTTCTCTGTTTCAACAGCTGCAGCAAGACGGGCATCCCGCTTCTCGATGTAATAATCGTAGTTCCCTTCGCTGAAATGAACTTTGCCGTCCCCTTCAAAGGCGAGGATGCCGTTGCAGACGCGGTTCAAGAAGTAACGGTCATGGCTCACCGCGATGACGCATCCTTCGAATTCCACCAACGCCTCTTCAAGGACTCGTAATGTTGGAAGGTCCAGGTCGTTCGTCGGTTCGTCAAGGATCAGGAAATTACCGCCGTTCTTCAGGATCTTTGCCAGCAGTAGTCTGCTCCGTTCACCGCCGGAGAGTTTCTCCACTTTCGTATTGATCCGTTCATCGGCGAAGAGGAATCTTCTCAGATACGACCAGACGGTCAATTTTTGATCGCCGAACATGATCCAGTCATTTCCTTCGCCGATCTCTTTCACCACAGTGTTATCATCATTCAGAGCAACGCGGGACTGATCGATGTAGTTGATCTCCGTCCGTTCGCCGACCTCGATGGTCCCTTCGGTCGGCTGGAGTTCGTTCAGGATGAGTTTCAGCAGTGTCGTTTTTCCCAGACCGTTCCGGCCGACGATGCCGAGTTTTCGTTTCTTATCGAACAGAAGATCGATGTGGGAGAAGAGTTTGCGCCCTCCGAGTTCCATTCCAACATGTTTGAGATTGAGGATCGTATTCCCAAGTCCGCCGGGAGGAGGGAGGAGAAGATTGATCTCTTTCTCCACCTGCAAACCTTCTTTGTCCGCGATCTCAAAATAGTTCTTCAGTCTGCTCTTCGATTTTGTCGTGCGAGCTTTCGGTCCTCTGCGGACCCACTCCAGCTCACGTTTGAGAAAATTATTCTTTTTCTTTTCTTCGGTCGCAAGCTGTTCCTGACGTTCCGCTTTGTTGATCAGATAATCAGTATAGTTTCCGGTGTGAGGATAGCAGAGTCCGTTCGACAGTTCCACGATCCTGTTCGCGATCGAATCGAGGAAGTATCGGTCATGCGTCACAAAAAGACATGCGCCGGAATAATCTTCCAGGAATTCCTCCATCCACTCGATGGATTGCGTATCAAGATGGTTCGTCGGCTCATCGAGGATCAGCAGATCGGGACGGGAAATAATGGAACGGCAGAGTGCTACACGCCGTTTCTCACCGCCGGAGAGGGTTGTGATGTCGCGGTTCTTGTCGGGAACATTCAGAGAATGCATTGCTGCTTCAACACGGTTCTCAAGATTCCATCCGTCCAGCAGATGGATATGTTCCTCGAGTGTATGGCGCCGTTCGGAATCGTACGGGAGAGATTCATACTCGCGGAGGATGTCGATCACATCATGAGCACCGTCCATGATATTCTCAAAGACATTCTTCGTTTCATCGAGCGTAAAATCCTGTGAGAGATACCCTGTGATAAGTTCACGTTTCCGTGAAATGGTGCCGTCATCCGGCGGAATGAGTCCTGCAACGATCTTAATGAGCGTCGATTTCCCTGAACCGTTCGTTCCGATCAGACCGATCCTGTCCGTCTGGTGAATATTAAGCGAGGCCTCTTTCAGGACGACCTGTTCGCCAAAGCGGATGGAGAGGTCCTTTGCCGAGATAAGTACAGGACTGATATTGGATGCCATGAACTCTTTCAATATTAAATAATACATTAAAATACGAAATATCCATCAGTTAACCTTGCATTATCTGATATGATCGGTACACGAAATGATGAAACGGAAAATTGTTTAAATAATACAATTTGGTCCTCTCCGTTGAAAATATACGGGTTTACGTTATTGCTAAGAGTTGCATTTGTCGGTACAATTAAGGGATCCAATTCCGGTCTTGGCGACGGTGATGGACCAAAAATACGAATATATCTCCCCATAGTGCGGCGGTCATATGACAACACGATTGTTAGTTCCTGTATCCCTGCTCCTCATCCTGGCTTTAGTTCCCCTCAACGCACAGATCATCCATGAACAAGGAAATTTCTATCGTAAAGGATTTAAAAAATATGATGAGCATTCCACTGCATCAAAAAATCAATATGACACATTGAAGTATCAAGCGCTGGAAAAGATCTCCGATGATGTGCTGGTCAACACCGATTGCGGAGAATATGGTTCGAACCAGTTCAACACTGATGTTGCGAAGACAGATCTGGGAGGGGGAATGGCGATCTGGCTGGATGAACGGACGGGACTCCGAAGGATCGATGCACAATTATTGGATTCATCAGGGAACAGGATCGGCAATGTCATCAGGATCAGCGACCGGTACAATTCGTGGAACAGCCAACCGCACATCATCTTCAATGAGGTCACCAGGGAGTATGTAGTCACCTGGGCAGATGACGGAATCAATATTGCAATTCAGCGGCTGACGGAATCCGGTGCAAAGATCGGGAGCAATTCCATCATTAACGATCTGTCAATATTAAATACGAACAATCCTTCGATCGCCGTAGGTCCTCTTGGGAATATGATGGCAACATGGGTCTCCGAAGGACTCTATTACGAATCGAATCAGATCATCTGCAGAATGCTGGACAAACGGGGAACTCCGAAAGGAAATTCGTTCCGTGTTATGAACGCACCGACAGACCATATCAGCAGTTTAGGGTGGCAGAAATCCATTGCTTCGGATTCATTGGGACGATTTCTTCTCGTCTGGAGCAGTCATGTGAACAACCGAAGCCGGATCGTCGTTCAGGCGGTGGACTCATCCGGTGTGCTCATCGGCAGCAACACGATCGTATCGGATCCGGCTGATACCATCACACACTATTTCCCGACCATCACGAGTCTGAAGGGGGGAGAATATCTTCTTGTATGGGAAAAGGAGGCCGGCAATGTTGCAGGGAGAGTCTACTCGATCGATGCAGGATTCCTCTCTCCACAATTGAATGTCTCAAACAAACGGGATGGATGGTTCACGATCGGTGTAAATTCCAACAGCACCGATAAGTTCATTGTTACCTATTCGGGATGGACCATGAATGGTGCAGCAAATGCCGCGATCATTCTTTCAAGAACAGGAATAGTGATCGATTCCATCCACACAATGCCTGAACCGTATTTCAACAGTACATGGTCATATCCGAATCCGTCTGTGATCCGGAACAATTCTTTCTTTTTAGGATACGGCGGATACCGCAGGAACGACGCCGATGCTGTCGTGCAGAAGATCGGACTGGCAAATTTAATTTCCGGGCCTGTCATCAAATTGAGCGACGATGCCTGCAGTTCTCAACAGCAGAATCCTGTCACGGCGGTGAATCAACACGGTGAATCGATCATTGTCTGGGAGGATCGGAAGACATCAACTCCGAGTCTGTGGGCACAATTATATGACCGAAAGAACGATCCTATCGGTCCGAATTTTCGCGTGAGTTCATCATCGTTGTCCCAATGGGTCTCGCGGGCTTCTGTCATTGCCGATGCCGATGGCAATTTTATCGTCAGTTTTTCAGGCGGAGCATATGATTATAAGGATCTTTTCCTGCAGAAGATCCTGCGATCCGGCGAATTAGCAGGAGGGAACATCAATCTTACCAATAATCCCTACGCTTACAATGGTTATGACAGCAGATTGCAGACGGACGTGAATGGAGATCTTCACGTTGTATGGTTCAGTATCGGAACGACGTATTCGCAGGTAATTTATCAAACGTTCAACAGGAATCTGAGTCCGCTCACAGTCAAAAAGCAGCTGCTGAATGCTTCAACGAAATCTATCCGATGGATGTTCGATGCGGCATTCAATGAACATTCAGACCTCCTTCTGCTCTGGAGTGACATGGAATCAAAATATACCGAACATGCCGGAGGCCTGAAGGCGATGAAATTCAACAGTGAAGGGACCTCCATTTCCGATACGATCATCATCAATCAACTGCCGGACACACGGTGGTATATGTCTGCAGCGTGTGCAATGGACAATGAACAGAATATCGTGGTCACGTTCAGCGATATGAGCTACGTGAATTATGACGGGAAGATCACATTCAGCAGAATCTATCAGGATCCCTCTCTGAGCAAACGATATACGACCGATGTGTATGATACACGCCCGGTGATCCGCATCCCGGAATTCAAGAATCAAAAAGGATTAGTGACATGGTATGTGAGCGGTTCCATCCGGGGATTATTGATCGATGATAATTTCGGGACGTTACAGCCGCTGCAACTGCGGATGTATCCGTATGTCTATTCTTCATTCTATGACGCATATCCGAATTACAATACCGCGTTGAACGGTGATACATTGCTGCTGACCTACGCCGATGTCATCGATCAGGAACGGGGGTATGATATCTATGCATCGAGAATGCGCCTCTCCAATTTTGATTTCAATCCAAGTTTCATCAAGGATTCCGTCTCGGTTGAAGCAACAACAGCACCGTATCCGAATCCGAATTCGGCAATTGTAACAATGGCATATCAGATCAAGATGCCGATGAATGTAGAGATATCGGTCTATAATATATTGGGACAGAAGATCACTACATTGATCAATACGTTTACACAGATCGGCACCCATTATATCACTTTCGATACCAGGACCGTGCCGTCCGGTGTTTATTTTTTCCATTACCGGGGTGCGAATTCCTATACACGGAAATTCATCGTCACTCGATAGAATACGCATGCGGTAACAGCAATTGAACGGCGGATGGAAAATATTCATCCGCCGTTTTGTTTATTGACCGGCGGGTTGATGTATTAAATGATTGATTTTAC
>CALROS020000156.1:0-5165 GCA_943369855.1 Chitinophaga pinensis
AAGAATGACCGCCGCGAGTCATTATCCTGTTTCAATGAGAGCGGTGCAGTGTTATTATAGACATAGGGCCGGATCCGTTTTGCACTTCCTTTTCCCAGCGAAGGAGTGAATGTTGCAAAGAGGACAGTCTCAAGATACATCGTTGAGACCGTACCGGCGTCCTTCATAATGGAGCTGTCGAACATCAAAAGAGCGGGGGAGAGGATGGAGGTCCCGACCAGTATGTCGCTGACGGTAGACTGCGCCGGTGAATAATTCCCGGCTGATATCCTGTCCACAGCGTTGATGGAATTCTTATTAAGAGCAGAGATCTCATTCAGACTCAGGACCGGCATGGAGTCATCGATCGCCGAAGCGATGAACGCAACAGCGATCCCGCTTCCGAAAGTATAGCCGTCCGTGGTCCAACTCAGTCGATACGGGGAACGCGTAGAAGTGGTGTCCTGAGCATTCAGAAATTGTAAAATGATGAGTCCGGCAAGAAGGAATGATCGGCAAATATTCATGAAGATATCAGAGCAGATAAAAATAATGAACGGTAGAGACAGCAAAAATTTCAATACAATATACGCATAGTTTCAGGAAAATATTGAAGGATCGACCAGGACTGTAAAATAGTCCTTGACATTGAATTTTTTTGGCAGTACCATTGGTAAAATGTAAACGTTTACATCACAATTCTTTTTTACCACCAACGGCTAAGCCATATCACCTAAAAATGTAAAGGTTTTCATTGTCCACCACCCGATCAAGTATAATAGATGTAGCAAAGAAGGCGGGAGTCTCCATTGCGACGGTTTCGCGCGTGCTCAACGGCAGCGACAAGGTGAGACCGGATACGAGGGATAAGATCCTCTCGATCATCAATGAGATGAAATATGCTCCCAGTCCCGCCGCACGCGGTTTGATCATGCGGAAGACCGAAGCGATCGGGCTCCTGCTTCCGGACCTTCACGGTGAGTTCTTTTCTGAAGTGATCCGCGGAGCGGATGAAGCGATCCAGAATCAGGGATATCATCTGATCGTTTCAAGTTCCCACAATGATCCGAAAGAGATCGAAGCAGCGTTACGCTTCATGAGAGGCAGGGTGGACGGATTGGTGGTCATGTCCCCGCAGGTCGATTCCGAAACACTTCTGTTGAATCTTCCGAAAGGACTCCCCGCAGTACTGTTGAACTGCCATATTGATAATCCTCACTTCGATACGATCGTCACCGACGGATTCGGCGGTGCGCGGGAGATGGTGACCTATCTTCTTGGACTCGGTCATTCGCGGATCGCGGTCGTGAAAGGTGGAGAAACGAACATTGAATCTCAGGAACGTCTTCGCGGAGTTCAAGCCGCTTTCACAAATTTCGGGATCCCCTATAATACTGCTTTCGAATTTGACGGGGATTTTACGGAAGCATCCGGATATGAAGCAGCACGGGAGATCCTTGAGTTGGAGATCCGTCCGACAGCGATCTTTACCTTCAACGATTCGATGGCGATCGGTGCGATCGGAGCGATCAGGGAAGCAGGACTTCGTATCCCTGCCGATATCTCCGTCTGCGGATTCGATGATATCCCGGTCGCAAAATATCTTAGTCCTTCACTGACCTCTGTCCATGTTCCCATCCATGATCTGGGAGTGATGGCCATCAGCAGGATCTTTGACCGGCTGCAGAATAAGAGTAAGGCACATGCGGCACATATCTTAGTCCCAACGACATTACAGATCAGGACCAGTTGTAAAAAAATAACCATTCTATCCAACCAATCAAAGGAGGAGAGTTCATTGTAGTTCTAGCTGTACAACCGGCGGCAGTGTAAAACATGCAGTGCCGCAGAGTTCTCTGTTCACACATCAACAAAACACAATACAAGGAGATGTACTATGTCACGTACACGGTTACTGTTTACATACCTCTTGCTTGTTTCGGTGATCACAGCATTGACTGTGGCTCAGCCGAAACGGCCGGATGCAGTCTGGGGCCGCCAGGTTCCCGCCGGAACAATTACGTTAGACGGCCTGCTCAATGAACCTGCCTGGGCAAAAGCTGAATCCCTTTCATTGAAATGGAACGGCAATGCCGGTGATCCCGGAAGCGGTCAGTTCAAAGAGAACGGTGTCGATCCGACGGACCCGACCGATGCAACAGTGAAGTTCCTCGTCGGTGCAAACAACAAACTCTATATCGCAGTCTATGCGAAAGATAAATCCATCGGCGGCGGATTGTTCAATCAGTTCGACGGCATTCTGATGGATCTTCGCGACAAGAAGAATAAAGATGCAAATACCGGAATGGCACGTCCCGTTGAAATCTTCTACGGATGGGTCTCAGAGGATTGGGCAGACAATACACTTTCCAAAGGGAACAAGAAACCGGGATACTTCGGAATGGAAGGCGGACACCGCGACAGTCTCTGCACCAACTCAGATCTCGGCGATGCAGGCATCGTCAACAAGAATATCTGGAATGCCGTGACCAAAGTGTACGGAACGACCAACAACGACTCGACCGTCGGCTCAGTTGATACAGCATGGGTAACGGAATTCGAATTCGATCTTACCCGCCGCGGTTATGATGTTTCCAAATCCGGCGGAGACATCGTTATGTGGAGCATGTCCTTGTATGATGCCGACTACCGCTGGCCGATCGATACCACCAAAGTGGCAGGCAACAGAACATGGATCCAGTGCCCGTGGGGCAACGCAGCCGCATACAGCCATCTGCGCATCTTCTCCGATCCGACCGTGACGCTGAACTCCGCTCTGCCGACCGTCGGTTATGATGTGACGATCTATGACGGTAAGAACCACAATGCACCGAACGTGGACGGAAAACTTGATGAAGCGGTCTGGAAGAATGTCCCCGGCTTCAACATCAAATTCGGAGACAATGCACTCCGTGCTTCGTATAAGAACACAATGCCCTTCCGCAGCGGTCAGTTCCAGCCCGAAGTTTGGGGTGTGAAGGCGGACGTATTGAATCCTGCCGATGCGACAGTGAAGATGTTCTTCAAAGCAGATACACTGTATGTCGGTGTTGATGTCCGCGACCAGGTGGTGCAGTATCGTCCTGAGTTCGACCGACAGGACGGATTCCGCTTCATGCCGAAGAGCCGCACAGAACGTGATAACGGCGAGAAGAACCTTCTTTCCCGCGAGATCTACGTACGTGTTGATACTTCCGCAAAGAAATATGCTCTTGAAGGATATGCAAACGAACTCGTTGCTGACACCAATGCGAACAAAGGGAGCAAGATCGCGCTTGGTCTGAATGCCGGAACAACCGTTGATACACTCGGTGCTTCCGCCGATGCCGGTTATCAGATCGAAATGAAGATCAATCTTCGCGCACTGGGTTATGCTGCAGGACGCAATGACGGACTGTTCTGGTTCGGTGCATTGCTGAATGACGGTGATACCTTCGGCAATACTCTTCCTGCATACGGCAACCGTGTCTGGTTCGGACAAGAGGGCACATGGCCCGACGGTCCCGGACTTGCCTACATGGATCCGACGATGATCGTCTCGAGCGTTAAGGCCGGAGACAAGACCGTTCCGGGTTCCTTTGAACTGTACGGAGCATATCCGAATCCGTTCAATCCTTCCACCACGATCGAGTTCTCATTGCCGCAGGCTTCCAACGTGAAGGTTGCAGTGTATGATATGCTCGGACGCGTTGTGTCGGAAAAAATGATGTATGGTCTCGGCGAAGGCCGCCAGGGCTACCAGTTCAATGCTTCGTCCTTCGCTTCCGGTGCATACATCTACCGTGTGCAGATGCTGGATGCAAGCACGAACGAAGTGCTGAGCTCCAAAGTCGGCAAAATGGTGCTGATGAAATAATGTTCCATCCGCTGCCGGAGAGTTGCTCTCTTCGGCAGCAGCTAATTTTGATGAAGGATATGCGGACGCTGTTTCTGCTCTCTGTATCCTCTCCAACGTTCATACCGTTCACCAGCAAGAGGTAACTATGTCCAACGATTCCCGCCAGAAAAGCATCCTGTGCCGATCCGGTCTCCGGGGTGCTTTCATCCTGGCGCTCGCCGTGTTGTTCGCTCTGCCGTTCGTGCATGCCGATACCCGCGGAAAACTTTCCGGAAAGATCACCGATCAGAAGACGAAAGAACCGCTCATCGGAGTGAACATCACCCTCGTCGGAACATCCATGGGAGCGGCGACGGACTTCGAAGGGAATTTTGTCATCCTGAATATCCCTCCCGAAACGTACAACGTCCGTCTCAGCAGCGTCGGGTACGGATCGAAGATGGTAAAAGAAGTGCGCATCAGTTCCGGCGAGACGACTACACTCAATGAGACACTCAGCGAGGAAGTGGTGGTCGGTCAGGAAGTGGTGATCGTTGCCACCCGGCCGATCGTCGACACACGTCAGACGAGCGCGGTGAGCATCATGGACAGCAAAGAGATCGAAGCACTGCCGGTGCAGGAACTGAACGACATCGTGAATCTGCAGGCAGGTGTGGTGGACGGACATTTCCGCGGCGGCCGTATCGGTGAAGTGCAATATCAGGTGGACGGAGTTTCGATCAACAATCCGTATGACAACTCCGCCAGCATTAGAATCGACAAATCGATCATTCAGGAAGTGCAGGTGGTGAGCGGAACATTCGATGCAGAATACGGACAGGCAATGAGCGGCGTCGTGAACGCCGTATTGAAGAGCGGCAGAACGGAACAGTTCGACTATAGTGCGGAGGTCTATCTTGGACAATACACCGGAAGCGCGGCACGCTATCCTTTCATCAACCGGTTCCGTCCGACAGCGATCCAAAGTTATCAGTTCAGTCTCAGCGGACCGACCTACATTCCCAGTACAACATTCCTATTGAGCGTGCGGCGTTCGTTGGACGAGGGATATCTGTTCGGGGAACGGCGGTTCAATCCGACCGATACCATGGGAAGCGATGCATCGCTGAAGAAATATCCGACCGGTGATAATGCGGTCACTCCGATGGGATTCTTCAATGAATGGTCCGGCCAAGGAAAGATCTTCACGAAATTATCGAACGACCTTCAGCTGAGCTATCAGCTGGTGATGAATCAAAGCGATGAGAAACATTACAGCTACGGATGGAGATACAATCCTGACGGACTCAAGACACCGAAGAAACAATCCTTGGTCCACGGTTTCGACCTAACCCATACACTGAGCCAG
>CALROS020000157.1:0-5133 GCA_943369855.1 Chitinophaga pinensis
CGCAGCGGTCAGATAGTTCGCGATCGGTTCCGGCAGGATCGAATCGATATTACGGTCATACATCAGCGGCGCACCGGCAATCATCACCACAGCGAGAGCGGCCACGGCGGCAAAATACCGTTTCTGCGTGCGGGAAATGATCACCAGAACAAGCAGTGTCATCAACGAGACGGCAATGGCATGAAGAACGTCGATCTTCCAGAATACTCCCCATTCCTGCCAGGAGATCATCGTCAATTTATTGAATGAAAAGAAAGGAAGATGCAGTGCATATCCGACGGCAAGCACCTGAAGGATCCGTCCAAGCTGTTTCCAGAAGACCGGACTGAATGAGAGATATTCATTCCACTTTCGTTGCGCGATCAGAACGAACGAATACCCCGCAATGAAGAGGAAAGACGGTGCGACCAATCCGTTGATAAAATTGAGCACTTTGAACCATGCTTCTTCCCTGAGTTCAGGAATGAGGAATGCATTGAAGACATGCACCTCGATCATCACCACCACAGCCCATCCGCGCAGAAGATCGATATAGACGAAACGCGATTTTTGTTTTTCCATCAGTACGGCCGGATTAGAAAGAGAATAATGAATGTTGCTGCAACAACTATGCGGACGGTCAGCGCGGTCTTGGGAAACTGTTTCTTCAAATGATACCATCCGTACGTAAAAGAGGATAACGCAATGAATACGATGATGAATGCCAGCGACGACTGCACAACGGAAAGCGTCGGCAAGATGATCTGCTGCAGTCCTTTGTTCATCACCGAACCGTAGAGAATGATCAAATGAATGATATAGATAAAGAGTGATTCACGTCCCATGATCTGCGGGATCCGGGATTTGATCTTATACGAGTGCTCCGCAAAGAAGACTCCGCTCGTCACCAGCATCACGAAGCCGAGACGTGCAAGGATAATAAGAGGATTCACTTTCCATACGTCATGCGGTGGATACAGATGGAACGGAATATTCAGGAAGATGAACGACAAGATCATCATCATAAGACCGATCGTGACCATCCGCTGCATCAGGACCACGGCGTGATGGTGTTCCTTGGCATTCAGGAAGATATACGCAAAGACGACACCGCACATGATATATGCGGACCACGGAAACAGCGGGAACCAGGAATTGTTGCCGACATTGATGTACGACACCAACCAGAGAGGGAACGACTGTTTCAGGTCGATACTCCAAATGACGGGTGACAGAAGGATAATGAAGGCTGCCGTGACCGCCGCGAACAGGAAGAAACGTTTTTCTTCTTTCAGGATAAGCACAGCGGTCTGCAGTACCATCATCGTCACGGCAATACAATGGAGCGCATCCACCTGCAGCCACACGGCAAAATCACCCGACGTCCCTTCCTGCATGATCTTCGTCAACGAGAAATACGGAAGATGCAGCGCATACCCGATCAGAATAAGACCGGCGAATTTACCGTACCGCCGCAGAGCATGACCGGAGAGCACCCGGTGCTCCTCCCATTTTTTGAACGTAGATATTCCGAAGGCAACACCGGAGGCGAACAGGAACATCGGAGCTATAAAACCATGGAAGAAATCGTGAGCATAGAAGAGCGTATCCGAACGGAGACTGAAATCCAGAAGAGCATCGAACGTATGTCCCTGGATCATGAACACGACCGCAAGGAACCGGAGCAGATCAATAAAAAGATAGCGTTGTTTTGAATGAGGCATGAGGCGCTTAAAAAAAACTGTATAATTACAAGATTGAAAAATTACAAAATTGCATAATTTCTCGTTTCATGCTCAACACGTTACTCTCCTTACGTATGTAGAATTCATTTGGTCTTGAATTTTCAATCCTTCAATTTTGCAATTTTGCAATTTTGAAATATTGAAATGCTTTACTATCTATTTCTTTCGTTACGCTATGATCTTCATTTTTTTGCCCACAGTTTCGAACGCATCGAGCGCATGATCGATATTCTTCTTTGAGAGTGCGGCGGAGATCTGAACGCGGAGGCGCGCTTCCCCTTTCGGCACCACCGGGAACCAGAGTCCTTTCACATACACTCCCGCTTTGAGAAGATTCTTGCTCATCTCCTGCGCGACGGAAGCATCACCGAGCATCACGGGAACGATCGGATGATCGCCGGTAAGGATGTGGAATCCCAGCGACGCGATCTCTTTCCTGAAATATGCTGTGTTATCATGAAGTCTGGTAACGATGGATCTGTCCTTGGAGAGCAGATCGATCGCAGCGATACTCGCCATCACAACGGACGGCGGCAGCGAGTTCGAGAATGTATACGGACGCGCTTTCTGCCGCATGTATTCCACCATTTTTTTACTGCCGCTCACATAACCGCCGAGTGCGCCGCCGATCGCTTTACCGAGTGTACCGGTCAGGACGTCCACTTTTTTGAAGACGCCGAACTTCTCCGGAGTCCCGCGTCCCGTCTTCCCAGCCACTCCGATCGCATGGCAGTCATCGATGAAAAGGATCGCGTTATATTTATTCGAAAGATCCACCAGTTGCTGGAGATGCGCGTAACTTCCCTCCATACTGAACACGCCGTCCGACGCGATGATCTTGAACCGGTAATCGGCATTCTTGTCCGCTTCCAGAAGCTGTTCCAGTTGAGCGATATCATTGTTCTTGTAGATCTTCTTGTCCGTCGTCTCCGTCTTACAGAGACGCATACCGTCGATGATGCTCGCGTGATTGAGTCCGTCCGTATAGATCACATCCCGGTAATTCTCGGAACCAAGTTTCTCATTCAGCAGTGACGGAAAGAATGCATTGTTCGCGGCGAATGCGGATGAGAAGAGGATCGTATCCTCCGTGCCGACGAATTTCGAGATCTTCTTCTCCAGTTCAAGATGGATCGTCTGCGTGCCGCAGAGGAAACGGACGGACGCCATGCCGTAGCCGTATTCTTTCACCGCATCGACCGCCGCTTTTTTTACAACGGGATGATTCGACATGCCGAGATAATTATTGGATGCCATCATCACGACCTTTTTTCCGTTCACCTTCACTTCACCGGCTTGCGGAGTCGAAAATGCGGTCTCGTATTTATATGTATTGGCAGCATGAATGCGGTCCAGTTCTTCGATGAACAGCTTGTCGTATTTTCCCATAATGTTTCTTTCCAATTTTTATGTTTCGATACGGATGAGGCGAACAATTGACCACCCCATCTGTTCGTCTCTCGCAACGGCGCTAAGATGCAAAGACGGTAAATCAATTTTAAACTCTGCGACTTTGCATCTTTGCGAGAGTCTATTAGTAAGTATTCTATTCTATACTTCGAACGAGACGGATCGCAAAGGATCCGTCTATGCCGTTCCTGTGCGGGAATGTTTCGATGAATCCATCCGCTGAGACGATCTTTTCATTGGTATACTGTGAAGCATTATCCACTTCAAATTCGGGATGACTCGAAAGGAATTTCTTCACCACTCCGAAATTCTCTTCCGGTTCGATGGTGCAGGTGCTGTAGACGATCGCACCGCCGGGTTTCAACAGAGTTGCTGCATTGTTCAGCAGCTGTTCCTGGATCTTCACCACTTCATTGATATCTCTCATTTCCCGTTTGATCTTGATATCGGGTTTCTTGGAGAGCACGCCGAGTCCTGAACACGGCGCATCGATCAGGATCTTATCCGCAAGTTCCGTTTGGTATTCCACCGCATCGGCCGCGACCAATTCAACATTCGTGATACCGAGCCGCTCGCAGGAGGTCTTCACCAGGTTCAGGCGTGTCTGATATTTATCCACCGCAACAATGGTTCCCTGATTCTTCATCACCTCTCCGAAGAACGTCGTCTTCCCGCCCGGCGCTGCACAAAGGTCGATCACCCGTTCCCCGGGCTGGACGTTCAAAAGGTTTGCCGCCATCCCCGCACTCTCGTCCTGGACCGTAAAGAATCCGCGACGGAAGATCTCCGAATTCGAGATATTCGTGAGATTGGTCGTCTTCATGAACATCGGAAGGAATGCGGAGGATTCGTACGTGATATTCTGCAGATCGAACATCTTCTTGAAATCTTCGACCGTCGTCTTCATCGTATTCACGCGGAGCGTGAGTCCCGGTTTCTGGTTCTGTGCGTCGAGGAGTTTTTCCGTCTCATGGAATCCGAACCGGTTCATCCACCGCTTCACCATCCACAGAGGAAAGGAATACATCGTGGAGAGATAGAGCGCCGCATCGTTCTGCACATCGGGATAATGGATGCCGTCCTTATTGCGGATGATATTCCGGAGGACGCCGTTCACCAGCCCGCCCGCTTTCTCTCCGCGGATGCGTTTGATGAATTCCACCGCTTCATTCACAGCGGCATGGTCCGGCACTTTATCGAGGAAAAGGATCTGATAGAGTGCTGCACGCAGTGTGTTACGGACTGTCACTTCCGCTTTCGCGAAATTCCCGTGGAAGAATCCGTTCAGCACCCAGTCGAGCTTGGACTGCCAGCGAAGCACACCGTGGACGATCTCCATCAGCAGTGCTTTGTCGAAATCGTTCAGTTCGCCGGAGCGGAGTTCCGCTTCGAGCAGTTTGTCGAGATACGAATCGGTCCGTTCAACACGGTTGAGGATCTTTACGGAGGTCCCGCGGACACCGCTGAACAGCTGTTTCTTGTCTTCCCGTAATTCGTTGAGGTCTAAATGATTTTCCATGTTATAAGGTCTGCTTTCACTCTGAGATACTTCGAATAAAAAAACTTACACTTTCAATCTTTCGCCACTAAAGCAATAAGACACAAAATCCCGCAAAAAAAATAAATAGGTTAGACATTTTAGTGCGGTCTTGAAACAAAACGATACTACAGCGGCATGCCGCGTTTTCTCCGTTCGTCGCTTGTCAGGTCGAAGATCTTCCGGAACAGTTTCTCTTCCTGTTCGCTCAGTTCGATCTTCCGGCGGATCATGACCTTCTCGGCGACATTGAGCGCCTTGTCAATATTGTACGTGGTGAACGTCTCACCGGCAGCACCCCAGGAGAATGACGGGACATATTTCGGAGGGAATCCTGTGCCGAAAACGTTTGATGAGACTCCGATCACCGTTCCGGTATTGAATGTGGAATTGATCGCTGTCTTGGAATGATCGCCGATGGTCACGCCGACGAACTGCATACCGCTGTCCACCGGTTCTCCG
>CALROS020000158.1:0-5132 GCA_943369855.1 Chitinophaga pinensis
AGAACGGTTATTCGGAGAGGGCCACTATCTTCGTCCCAGTTTTATTGAACCGTACAATTGTAAGAATATTCTTATTTCGGGTGTGACGTTCAAGGATTCGCCGATGTGGTTCATTCATCCCACATTGAGCAGGAACATCACGGTGGAGAATGTGACCGTGAACGGGCATGGACCGAACAACGACGGCTGCGATCCTGAATCATCGAACGATATCCTCATCAGCGGTTGTAAATTCAATACCGGCGATGACTGTATCGCGATCAAATCGGGACGGAATGCGGACGGTCGCCGGGTGAATGTCCCGTCCGAGAACATCGTTATCCGGAACTGCGAAATGAAGGATGGACACGGCGGAGTCGTGCTCGGAAGCGAGATCTCCGGAAGCGTGCGGAATGTGTTCGTGGAAGATTGCGTAATGGACAGTCCGAATCTCGACCGCGCATTGCGATTCAAGACGAATTCCGTCCGGGGCGGAGTGATCGAGAATTTCTTCGCTCGGACGATCACCGTAGGACAGGTGAAAGAGGCCGTTGTGCTGATCGACTTCAATTATGAAGAAGGGGATGCCGGACAATTCACGCCGAGGATGAACAATATCGTCATCAGTGATGTGACGGCGGAAAAAGGAAAATATGCGTTGTTCCTGAAAGGATATGAACGTTCGCCCATCACGAACATGCGTATTGAGAACTGCCGGTTCAACAACATGGCCAATCCCAACGTGGTTGAACATGTGAAGGACCTGATGCTGACCAATGTAACGATCAATGGAAAGACAGAAGTGAAATGAGAGAATTGAAACAATACACAGTGAACAGGGCAGTCCTTCGTGCTGCCGCTCTGTTTCTTCTCTGCACCGTGTTCGCTGCGGCGCAGAATACCGGAAAGATCTCCGGAACGATCATCGATGCCGATACCAAAGAACCGCTCATCGGATGCAATGTGGTGGTCGACGGTACGAGACTCGGGGCATCAACCGATGTGGAAGGGACATTCTTCATCCTGAATATTCCCGCCGGTAAATATGATGTGACCGTATCGATGCTCGGATACCAGAAACGGCGTGAAGTCGGTATTGTGGTGAATTCCGGCAGGACGACCGTTGCGGATTTCTCGCTGAAGTCCACATTAGTGGAACAGGAAGCGGTCGTTGTTCAGGCAATCCGTCCCGATGTTGAACCCGAGAAGACCTCCACCAGTACCATCATCCGTCCCGAAGAAGTGCAGCAGATCGCCGGTATGCGCGATGTCTCGGATGTGATCGGACTCGGCGCGGATGTTACGGACGGACATTTCCGCGGGGGACGGAGCGGTGAAGAGCTGTACACGATGCAGGGAATGGGGATCATCAATCCTCTCGATGCATCGGCGGCGTTCATTCCCATCATGTCCGCAGTGGAAGAAGTTGAAGTGATCACCAGCGGATTCGACGCACAGTACGGCAATGCACAGTCCGGCGTGGTGAACATCTCCATGAAAGAAGGGAAGTCGGATTATTGGCGGAGCAGCTTTGAAACACGCATGCGCGCGCCGGGACTGAAACATTTCGGATCGAGCGTCTACGATCCGAGAAAGAATTCCTATCTCGCGAAACTGCTCGACCCGAATGTCTGGAAGAACGGCGATCCGCAGAACAATAACAATCCGTACTACACCGGCATCAGCACGGCGAAGGACGGATATGCGAAGGATACCGTCGTGCAGATCCAGGTAGCGATGGCGCTCTGGGCGCTGCAGATGAAGCGGGACATGAACCGTAATTACTGGAGCGACCTCGATTACTCCATCGAAGGCGGCACCGGAGGACCGATCGACGAGAAGAACAGGATGTTCATCGCCATCCGTTCGAATGTTACGCATCCGGTCTTCCCGACCGAAGAGCCGGACATCCAGCGGATGGTGATGGGAAATGTCACGTCCGATATCGGGCAGGGAATGACGTTCCGGCTGAGCGGCGGATACTCCCAGAACAATACGAACATCTTTCCGAGTTCGAACGGTCTCGGATATTACGGCTGGCTGTGGGACAGGATCATGTCGATCCAATATCAGAAGAGCGAGAATACCCAATTGGGAGCCCGGTTCAGCCAGGCGCTGAGCTTCAAAACGTTCTATGAAATAAAGCTGAACATGCTCAGTACGCATACAAGATTCGGATCGACACCATGGCCGAGTTCGATCCCCGATTCACTGTTCGGCGTGCAGCGCAACACGAATACCGTCATTACCGCACCGATCTCCGGACCCGATCTCTTCTCCACGTTCAACGGTGCGGATGATTTCCGGAACGAAAAGACACTCACCGTTTCCCTGGAAGCATCGCTGACGAGCCAGGTGACCAACTCGCATCTACTCACGGGAGGATTCCAATTCAACACCTATTCCATCGACGCGAACAATTATCTGAACACCAGCGCGACCTTACAGACGCGGCGTTACACCGCAACACCGATGGAACTGGGACTGTACATGCAGGACAAGATGGAGTTCGAAGGAATGATCGCAAAGATCGGACTGCGGTTCGACCTGTGGGATGCGGACAAGGATTATTATGTGAATCAGTTCAATCCGTTCGGTGTGATCGATTCCACCGGGAATCCATCGTCGGTCGTGAAGAATGCGGACCTTGCGCCGAAAGCGAAACCGCCAATTCTCGGCAGGCTTCAGCCGAGGACCGGTGTCTCGTTCCCGATCAGTGTCAACACGGTGTTCCATCTGAACTATGGTTCGTTCATGCAGCGTCCATCATTCCAGTATATCGTTGCATCCACACTTCAGCATAACGCGAATGCGTCATCATCGCCGATCACGCTCGGAAATCCGCGCTTAAAACCGCAGGTGACGAACAATTACGATGTCGGCGTTTCGCAGGGATTGGGAGAAGGATTCACGCTTGATGTGAGCGGATACTACAAGGATGTGCAGAATCTGATCGAACAAGCGCTGTTCGTCAGCAATTCCGTCAGTTACAATTCCTACTTCAACAGGGATTATGCCGATATCCGCGGATTCAGGATCTCGCTGACAAAACGGAAGAGCAATCTGACCGGCTCGATCAATTATCAGTTCGGTGTTGCAACAGGAAAGAGCGCGACCGTCTCGAATGCGTCACCGAAATTCATCGAGGTGATCGATACCGTAACAAAGACACCCGTGATCATTTCGGATATGCAGAATGTCCCCGGCAGGGACATCACGCTCGACTTCGACCGGACGCACAATCTCGTCGTTACGCTGGCGTATGTATCGGATGAGGATTGGGGACCGTTCCTCCTCGGCACCTATCCGCTCGGAAGGATCTCCGTTTCTTCCAATTCATTTGCCCGCAGCGGACGTCCGTACACATCATCGAAGAATACCAAACTGATCAACGGCGCACGCACACCGGCCGAATACAATACGAACCTGAAGATCACCAAAACGTTCACTAATTTCTTCGGAACACGCGCAGTGTTCTATGCGGAGATCTTCAATCTGTTCGAGAATAAGATCCTGAATTATTCCTATCTCTTCCCGAAAGTGAATGCGGGACAGACGAACAATCTGATCGAATCATATGATAATCTTCCGTTGAACGATGCGAATCACGGCGTGCTCTACTGGAACGAGAACAATCTTAAGAGCGCTCTCTCGTTCCCAGTGGACCAGTCATTCTTAATTTACGATAATGCTCCCCGGTCCTACAGTTTCGGTATGACCGTCGATTTCTAATATCAATAGTGTGAACAGGTGCTTTTCATGAGATCAACATTTTCACTTTGTATCGCGTTCGTCCTCGGCGTTTCGCTGCTGCCGGCACAGGTGCGGACGCCGATGAAGCATTCCCGCGGCGTGCTCCATCAGACTGTCTATAATACCGGCGAACTCGGCCGGGCATTCGACCGCGGTGATGCGGGAATGGTCGACGGTTTCTCGTCCATGGAATATCCGCCGAACTCATCGGTGATCATCGACCGGAAAAAATATGCGGGACAGCACAACTCCTTCGGCGGCGGTCTGTATCTGAGCGGATTCAAAGGAGGAGTGAACAAGACAGTTGCCTGCGGTGCAGTAACGACTACCGGTAACGGACAAGCCGTTGCGGTCGCCGGTGTGTATGTCGATCCTGTTTCCATCACCCGAACGGAGAATTATCCTGTGCTGTCGAACGGCGAATTGAATCCTGCCTACAATCCGAACGAGGCGGAAGAGATCATCGTCGCCAAATGGACCACACGGTTGCTCAATTTTGAAGTGACCCGCACGAGCCGCGCGTGGAGCATTCCGGGATACAACAGTTTCATTATCTATGAATATGATATCGTCAATAAAGACACGGTGGATTATACGGACGGATTCGTGGGCTGGGGATACGGTTTCAGCACGTCGATGTTCGGCATGGAGCGGACCTTCAACCGCTGGGGTGAAGGGGACCTGCGGAGAAAGGACCAGTATGCGCGGTACGATCTTTCGCGGTGGATGTCCTACAATCATGATAAAAATGGAAAGCCGGATTCAACATTCTTCAATCTCTGGTCCCAGCCAGGCGACCGCGGCGGTTTGAATTCACCGCAGGCGGTAGGAATTTTCCCGCTGCATTATGACTATGATCATCTCGCGGTGAAAGGACAGACGAATTATCCGAAGACGGCGGACAGCAACTATGTCTGGGACGTGAACGGGAAACTGAAGCAGCCGTACACCAACCGCTACGAGAATGCGAACATCGATATCAGCAAGATACAGACCTGGCTCGATATCACTACGCGAAAGACATCGCCGTTCAACGGCTCGACCGATTCAACGGGATTCGTGACGAAATATAAGAACGCGGCATCATGGAGTTATTGGAAGGGAAGAACGAAACCGTCGTGGACACTCGGATGGACGCAGCCGGCTGCGCACGGTTACGTGTTCGGTCCCTACAAAATGACGAAGGGTGAACATCTTCGATTCACCATCGCGGAAGTCGCAGGTTATGGTCCCGGTGTTGCAAGCGACAGCATCTATTCAGATCTCGGCGGCGGTACGGGGACCGAAGCAAGTTTAGGATTTCATCCTGTTCCGAGCTGGACAAAATCGCTGACGTATCCTGATGTTGCGACCGCGCCGCCGGTGATCGGGAGTGACTATCTGCAGACGCATCCTCTTCC
>CALROS020000159.1:0-5104 GCA_943369855.1 Chitinophaga pinensis
AAGACCACACACACGTCCGGTCTGCCCGGATCGTTCTTTCTGACCTTCAATGTATCGGTCACTGCTGTGCGCATCTTCTTCTGGATCTCTTCGGGAGAATCCGACAGCAGGATCGTATTGCCGAGAGATTTGCTCATCTTCTGATTCCCGTCGAGTCCGGCAAGACGCGCGAACTTCGTCAGTTTCGGCTCGGGTTCAGGGAAGACATTCCCCCACTGAGTATTGAATCTTCGTGCGATCTCGCGCGTGATCTCGATATGCGGAACCTGATCCTCACCGACCGGAACAACTTCACCTTTATACAAAAGAATGTCCGCGGATTGAAGTACGGGATATCCGAGATGACCGTAGACGACCGATTCCATATTCAGGTCGCGGATCTGATCTTTCAGAGTAGGATTTCTTTCCAGCCGTGCTGTCGTGATCAGCATGGAGAAGATCAAATGGAGTTCAGTATGTTCCTTGATCTGCGACTGGCGGAAGATGGGACTCTTGGCAGGATCGATCCCCGCTGCGAGCCAGTCGATGACCATATCGATGGAATGCTGATACAATTCCGATGAATCAAGATTCGTCGTTAACGCGTGATAATCCGCAATGAGGTGATAATTATCGTAATCGTTCTGGAGTGTGACCCAATTCTCAAGAGCGCCGACCAAATGACCGATGTGCAGTTTACCGGTCGGGCGCATTCCTGAGAGGATACGTTTTCGTTTGCTTGTCAAAAAATATTCCTAAAAAAAATGATTCAGTTTAAAGTTTCAAGTTTCATGTTTCAAGACATTCTCGTACACCAGTTATTCTTGAAACGTGAAAACTGAAACTATTGTCAATGCATGAACAGATACGGTTTCCACCGGTCGTCCATATTCCCCACAAAATGCCGGATAAATGTGACGTGATTCGGTTTCATCGGCGGCCGGATGAGCTGAAGCCCCGCTTCTTCCGGAGTGCCGTCCCCTTTCTTATTGTTGCACCTCACGCAGGCCGCAACAAGATTCTCCCATGAATCCTCACCACCCTTCGATCTCGGGTGAACGTGATCCATGGTCAGCGGAACATCACCGCGGCCGCAATACTGGCACCGGTGCCCGTCACGACGAAGGATATTCTTTCGGGACAGGATGATCTTTTTATACGGAACCCGTACGAATGACGAAAGCCGAACAACGCTCGGAAACGGCAATGACAATGAGACCGAACGGATCACTTTTCCGTTGCTTGCTTCGATCAGATCCGCTTTCTGTAAAAAAAGGAGCATGATCGCCTTCTTTACATTACAGACACTTAACGGCTCGTAATTTTGGTTCAAAACAAGCACCTTGCTGTTCAGGCGCCCATGGATACTTTTCGACTGGAATAATGAACTGAAGGCGACAATCCTCCTCTTGCGACTTTCGATCTACGTTGAAAGGGCTTTTAGTGGTACGTAACCGTCGATAATGTAATGTCTTTACCGTAAAATTCGAGAAATTCCTTTGTATAGAAACCGCTAATATAAAGGAAATATAACAACGGCGGGAGTGAATATCAATTGCAGAGGGGTATTTATTTGGGAAATCGAGGAGTCTTGTCAAGGTTTATAACCTTGACAAGGCTTGATGAAGTGTTATTTGAACCGTTTTTTGATCTCGCTCAGTGAATCCCCGCCGAATTTCTCAAGAAATGCGTTCGCAACCACGGGAGCCACAACAGCTTCGCCGATCACGGCGCAGGCAGGAACGGCACAGACGTCGGAACGTTCATAGCGGGACTTGATGGTCTGTTTTGACTTGATGTCGACCGTTCGGAGCGGATTTGCCAGGGTCGCGATCGGCTTCATCGCACCGCGTATCACTAAAGGAGCACCGTTGGTAACTCCTCCTTCGAGTCCGCCGGCGCGGTTGGTGGGGCGATAAGTTACTTTCTTATCCGACAGCAGCTCATCGTGAACTTCAGAACCGAAACGCCGGGCATTTTCGAATCCATCGCCGATCTCAACTCCTTTCACTGCGTGAATGGACATGACGGCTTCGGCTAGTTTGCCGTCCAGTTTGCGGTCGTAATGGACGTAACTGCCGAGTCCGATCGGAACACCGGAAACGATCACTTCAAAGATGCCGCCGAGTGTATCCCCTTTTTTCTTGCATGCTTTGATCGCGGATATCGCTTTTGCTTCGACAGCTTTGTCGAGAATTCTCACTTCGGACTTGTCCGCCGCATCGCCGATGCTCCACGCATTTCCTTTGGACATCAATTTGGTGATCTGTTTGTTGAGTTCAGCGATATTCTTCACTTCAGCGCTTCCGATGGAAAGGACGTGGCTGCCGATGAAGAGTCCAAGCTCTTCCAATAATTTCCTGGGAATGGAACAGCATGCTACGCGCATTGCCGTCTCACGGGCGCTGGCACGGTCGATCACATTGCGGATGTCATCGAATCCGTATTTCACGGAACCGACATAATCCGCATGACCGGGACGCGGGAGCGTGATCTTCTCGACACCGCTGCCGGTTCCTTCTACGGACATTCTCTCGGTCCAATTCTGCCAATCCTTATTGCGGATCATCAGCGCGATCGGTGAGCCGAGCGTCTTACCGAACCGGACGCCCGAAAGTATTTCCACTTTGTCTGTCTCAATACGCATCCGTCCGCCGCGGCCGTAGCCCTGCTGTCTGCGCCAGAGATGGTGGTTGATGTACTCAGCGGAAATGGGAAGTCCGGCCGGAATGCCTTCGACAATTCCGACGAGTGCCTGTCCGTGTGATTCGCCTGCGGTGAAGTATCGTATCATAAGAACTCAAGAAAGAAGATGGAGGATGTTTGATGCTAGTTGCTGGATACTGGATCTTGTAATTTTGAAATTTGATAATTCTGAAATTGTTAAGTTTTTCTTAACTACTCCACTTTCCATTCTGTTTCAATATCTGCCTGCTGATGATGAGTTTCTGGATCTCGTTCGTTCCTTCGAAGATCTTCAGGATACGCGCATCGCGGTAGAACCGTTCGAGCGGAAGTTCGGCGGAGAATCCCATGCCCCCGTGGATCTGCAGCGCCTGGTCCGCAATTTCGGAGACAGCCTCAGAGCAGTATAGTTTTACGATCGCCGCATCGAGCGTGATGTCCTCTTTGTTATCCAGTTTGAATGCCGCTTTGTAGACCATGTTCTCCATCGCGTAGATGTGTGTCGCCATATCGGAGAGCATGAATTGGATCGCCTGGAATTTCGAGATCGGGTCGCCGAATTGTTTGCGTGTCTTTGAATATGCCACGGACATCTCGAGCATCTCCTTTGCGGCGCCGAAGCAGCACGCACCGAGTCCGAGTCTGCCGGAGTTCAATGTTTCCATCGCAACGAGGAATCCCCGTCCGTCCACACCGATGATATTCTCTTCCGGGATCTCAACATTGTCGAAGGCGAGCGTGTTCGTCACACTTCCTTTGATGCCGAGCTTCTTTTCATTTTTTCCAACACTGACACCGGCGAACGATTTTTCAACAACGAATCCGGTGATCCCTTTTTCCGTCCTCGCAAAGACGGAATAGACATCAGCAATGGCGCCGTTCGTGATCCACACTTTTTCACCGTTGAGGATCCACTTGTCCCCTTTTTTCTCCGCCTTCGTAGAAAGATTGAACGAATCAGAACCGGCATCCGCTTCGGTGAGCGCGAACGCTGCGATCAATTCACCCGAAGCGAGACGAGGAAGATATTTCTGCTTTACTGTTTCGGACCCGCCGATGAGGATCGCCTGAGCGCCGATGGACTGATGAGCGCCGATCGTCGCGGCTGTTGAACCGCAGACTCGGGCTACCTCTTCCTGAGCAAGACAGAATCCTACTTTCCCGAATCCGCCGCCGCCGTATTCCTCGGGAATCGCCGTTCCCATCAGTCCGACTTCCCCTATTTTTCTCAATAATTCAGGGGGAATTGCTTCGTCTTTGTCGATCTTTTGGGCGAGAGGACGGATCTCCGCGTTGGTAAAATCCCGCGCCATTTCGCGGAGCATTTGGTGTTCGGGAGTAAAGGGAAAGTTCATATCGTATCAATCATAATTTAGTATATAAGAATATACAAAATAAAATAAAAAGACCTCATCGAATTTTGGTTCAATGAGGTCTATACACAATGCATTGTAGAGACGAATAATTATCCGTCTCTACAATAATAAATTATTTACGATGGATAATTAATAACATTACCCTTTCGGCATCATCACGGCGACGAACCGGATGCGGTTATCCATTCCTTTCACACGAAGCAGAAGCGCATCTCCCCCTTTTTTTGCTTTGATGATCTTTTCAAATTCGGAGACGGTAGCGACCGGTTTCTTATCGATATCCACGATCACATCACCTTCGCGAAGACCGCGTGAAAATCCTTCACTGAAATTCTTTACCGACGATACCACCACACCGCTTGTCACGTCGCGTTCTTTCAGCAGACGGGCGTCAGCTTTTTTCACGGAGAAACCAAGCTGTTCAAAATCGAGGGACTTTGCAGATGTTTCTTCCGTTGAGCCGCTCTCCGGCGCTTCATCAGCATCGTTCAATGCTGTTGAAGTGGCCTGTGAACGCGGTTTCAGCGTGATCACTTTTTCCATTTTCTTCTCATCGCGCCAGATGACCAATTTCACTTTGTCGCCAGGATGCTTCGAAGCAATGTATGCCTGGAGTTCGTTCGGTGCTTTCATCGGACGTTCGTCGATGGTCAGGATGATATCGCCTGCTTTCACTCCGGCCGCTTTTGCCGCTTCGCCGATCACTTCCTGCACGAACACTCCTTCTGCTTTTTCCAAACCGTTCGCTTTCGCGAGTGTCTCATCCATCGGAGAGATTTGTACGCCGATGTATCCGCGTTCTACTTTTCCGTAACGAATAAGATCGGTCACAACATTCTTCGCAAGATTGATCGGGATGGCGAATGAGTATCCTTGGTAGCGCTGATTCGTTGTTGCGATGGCAGTGTTAATGCCGATCACTTCACCGTAGATGTTCACCAATGCACCGCCGCTGTTTCCGGGATTCACTGCCGCATCGGTCTGAATGAAATTCTCCACGCCGTAGCTGTCGTTGATGAGCTGCAGATTCCCGCGTCCCAGATAACTGATGATACCGGCAGTGA
>CALROS020000160.1:0-5088 GCA_943369855.1 Chitinophaga pinensis
TTTGACCGGGACTGAATGACGGTTCCCGCGGGAGTTCCCACGGCAAACGCTGATTGTGACAGAATTATCACAGCAGTCACGAACCAAATGATGTTCCGAATTGAAATATTTTGTGTCATACTCTACTCCCTGAATAATTCTTTAACGGACGATCGCCTTAAAAGAGACCGTTCCTTCTTCTCCCGGATTGATCCGCTTGGTTACTTTCCAATTGACGCCGGTAACATCACCCTGCTGAGGAGGTGCAACCTTTTTGCGGTCAACGGTGATCTCCGCTTTGTCCCCTGCCGCAGAATTCTCAACATATGTTGTTGCGACCGGGATCGGATTGGAGATGACGACATCCTGAGCCGGTGATGTGCCGATGTTATGATAGGTGATCGTATACGTGATCGTGTCGCCCGGGAACGGTGTCAGTTTGCTTGCGGAATTCAGAATGGATAATTCCGTCTTCTCTTTTTTCGAGACTGTCATCGATTCGATGTTCTTCACCTGATTTGAGGACTTCTCAAAATTCTTCACGGTCGATGCAAGGGTCCTGAACGAAAGGACCTCCACAGCTTCACCGCTTGCGGCAACAGCAGCCGAAGTGATCTTCAGCAGACGTCCCGGAGCTTTTTGTTCGCCGTTGTCCGTGGACACGGTCGAATTAGCAGTACCGGTGATCAAGACGAGCGGATATTCCGCTTTGCCTTTTTCCACTCTGCTTGTTGAGATACCATTCGTGCCGACCTTCGCAACATACCCGTCACCGAACAATGTCATCACGGCGCTGAGATTCTTAGCGGCGGCAGATTTCACCTTTACGCTCACCAGGACGGTTTTCCCGAGCGGCATTGTTTCGTCATTCACTACATCGGAAGTAAGAACAACCGTGACAGTACCGGAAGTATAAGTGTATTCCGTTTTGTTTCCGGCAGTTTCGACTTTTGCTTTTGCTGCAAAATCCTTCGCATTCACGGCGAGGATATTCTTCTCGCCGTCCTTCACTTCAAGGAACGGCGATGTGGTATTGGTGTTGTTCGAGATCCAATATCCGAAGGTCGTCTCGTCCTTTGCATTCTGTGCGGGCTTTACCGTGACAAGGCCGATCTTTCCGCTCTTTGTCTTCGTTAAGCCGTTCGCCTGCAGAAGATAATCATACAATTTCAGCTGTGTACCCTGTGCGAGAACAAATGCACTAGCCAGCAGTGTCATGAAGAGGATCTTTTTCATTGGTGGTGCTCCTTAAATTAATTAACTATGGTTTTGAATTTCACTTGTTTGTAGAGTCCCGGCGAAAGCACCGGGAATGTAATAGTGATGGTCGAACCGCTCACGGTCACTTCATCACCGTCCGACGCGTTCGTCTTAGCAACACCGTTCACTTCCGTCCCCTTCAGCGCTCCATATCCATTCGGATTGAATGTGGTATTCGCGGGAATGGTGTAGGTGGTCGTGACCGATGTCGCATTGGATGTTCCGGTATTCCGATATTTCAACGTATAGATGAGTGTATCGCCGGGGATCGGATTGGCAATGCTCACAATATTCGTGTCGATAGCGATATTCGCAATGTTCGTAATTGTCACCGATGCAGATACATTTTCCGTATTTCCGCCTCCAAAATCAATAGTCGCAGTATTGGCGACCGCTTCCGAGACATCCATCAACGAGTCGGTGTTCGTCTTAAATGTGCGTGATGCCGAAGCACCGCTTGCTAATGAGAATGAAGGCCACGTGATCGTACCGCCGACCATACTTCCGTTCCCGTTATTGGATTGACCGGCAATTCCGCCGCTGTTGCTTATCGTTCCCGATTTCAGAATAAGATTATTGTCCAATGGATCTGTCACCACGATCGTCCCCTTGGTGACATTATACGGATTGGTTACCGTAATAGTATAGAGCAGTGAATCACCGGCGATCGCTGCTCCTCCATTAATATCGGAAACAGTCTTCGAAGAAGCATTCGATCCGATGCCCCAATTTCCGACGATCGAATTGGTCAATCCGCTCGATTCTATGTAGTTATTGACTGAATCGAATGCCGTTGCACTGCGGTTCTGCCATGTTGATGAGAACTGCCACAGTTTCATAATGGTCTCATTCAAGCTGTTCGCATCGACATTCTCATAATGCAGCCGCAATGTCGCTGTCAATCCGCTCCCGCCGGTCATTGCGATATTGACGGCACGCGTCACGGAGACGAATGTCGGTGCAGCCGGCGCTGTCTGACTGACGGTCATCGTAACGGATGAAGGGGTCGTGCCTGCCGTAAACGTGATCAGCGAATTCGGTCCTTCAAACGCATACGGAGTTGCCAGAGAGAATGTATGCGTACGCGTGATAGTCCCAAGAATGATTCCGTTCCCCGTCCGTGTCGTTGTGATGGTGATTGCATTCGCACCGGTATTCATCGTTCCTGATGTCATCGCCGCTGTGGCAGTAGTAATATTGTTATTCAGATTCACTGCGACCGATTGTGAGGTTTTATTGGCAACGAGTGTTGCAAAGGTCGTCACACCCGTCAATGCCGAGGTATTTCCGCCTGCGAAAACGATCGTTGATGTGGACGGAGTGAATGTTCCGCTGTTCGTCCAATCGCCGTACACTGTATCCGTGGTCGCGGCAGCATCGAATATGGACGAAGCACCGATGGTCATCGTTCCATAGATGCGGAGCGTTCCGGTTGCGGTCTTGGTGCCGCCTGTAGCTGTTTGAAGATTATTATACCGGAATGTCGGAATCGATTGTGCGCCGGCGCCGTTGAAACTGAATGTGCTTCCGGTGATGATGAAATCACCCGATGTGAATGATGCCGTATTCGAGAATGCTGATGCGACTCCGATCGTGCCCGAACCCGCAAGAGTGATGCTGTTCGTTGTACGGGTACCGCTGACGGTAAGATTGTTGTAATTGAATGCCGCAACGGTCTGTGCACCGGTACCATTGTAATTCACTGTGTTCGCAGTGGTGATGAATGTTCCGGATGAGAATGTTGCACTGTTCGTGAACGTGCCTGCTATACCGATCGTCCCTGCATTCACCAATGTTATGCTGTTCGTGGTTCGTGCACCGCTAATGGTCAGATTATTGTAATTGAATGCGTTCACAGTTTGTGCGCCGGTCCCGTTGAAATCCACCGTGCTGCCTGTCGTAATAAATGCACCGGATGTGAACGTGGCGGTGTTGGACCAGGTGCCTGCAATACCGACTGTACCGGAACCTGCCAGAGTGATGCTGTTCGTTGTGCGCGCACCGCTGGTGGTCAGGTTATTATAGTTGAATGCTGCAACGGTCTGAGCGCCGGTGCCGTTATAGTTCACCGTGCTTCCGGTATTGATGAATGCACCCGAAGTGAATGTTGCGCTGTTCGTGAATGTACCGGCAACGGCGATCGTTCCGGTGTTCGCCAACGTGATACTGTTGGTGGTATGTGCGCCGCTGATGGTAAGATTGTTGTAATTGAACGCGATCACCGGCTGAGCACCTATACCGTTATAATCGATCGTGCTCCCGGTATTGATGAATGCACCCGACGTGAATGTTGCCGTGTTGGAGAAGGTCCCTGCGATTCCGATCGTTCCGGAATTTGCTAGCGTGATGCTGTTGGTCGTTCTTGCACCGCTGATCGTCAAATTGTTGTAGTTGAATGCAGCGATGGTCTGAGCGCCGGTACCGTTATAGTTGAATGTATTTCCGGTGTTGACGAATGCACCGGATGTAAATGTTGCCGTATTCGTAAAGACCGAAGCGACACCGATAGTTCCCGAACCGTCCAACGTGATATTATTTGTCGTGTGCGCACCGCTGATGGTCAAATTGTTATAGTTCAATGCAGCAACGGTCTGAGCGCCAGTTCCGTTATAATTGACAGTACTGCCGGTGTTGACAAAATTTCCTGAAGTGAATGTTGCACTGTTCGTCATCGTTCCGGCAATTCCGATCGTTCCTGAACCGGCGAGCGTGATGTTGTTCGTCGTTCGGGCACCGCTGATGGTCAGATCATTATAATTGAACGCTATCACCGTCTGAGCGCCCGTCCCGTTATAGTTGACCGTGCTACCTGTTGTGACATATGTGCCGGATGTAAATGTTGCCGGTACAGCAAATATTGATGCAACGCCGATCGTTCCGGCTGCCAGAGTAACATTATTGGTTGTTCGCGCACCGCTGATGGTAAGGTTATTATATAATAGAGGCATAACTGTTTGTGCGCCTGTGCCGTTATAATCAACAGTGCTACCGGCGGTAATGAATGCACCGGATGAGAATGATGCTGAATTCGCAAAGGTTCCTGAGATACCGACAGTCCCTGCAGATGAAAAATGAACATTGTTGGTCGTCCGAGAACCGCTCACGGAAAGATTGTTATAGTTGAATGCAACAACCGTCTGCCGTCCGGTGCCGTTGTATGCGATCTTGCTTCCCGTCGTGATATAATTACCTGAAGTGAAGGTCGCAGCGACGATCAGCGTATCCGCAACACCGATCGTATCGGATGAAGCGAATGTAATACTGTTCGTTGTGCGAGCTCCGCTGAACCGAAGTTTATTATAATTGAATGCAGGAATGGTCTGGGCTCCCGTTCCGTTGAAATCAACGATACTTCCTGTATTCGCATACGAAACCGCAGTTGCGGTCAATGAGAGGGTCCCGGCGATACCGATCGTATCGGTGTTACCGAGAGTTACCGTAGCACTCCCCCGTGATCCGCTCACTGTTATATTGTTATAATCGAACGGAGCGATCGTTTGTGCGCCTGTCCCGTTATAGTCGATCGTATTCCCTGCGGTGACATAATTTCCTGATGTGAATGTTGCGGTCGGACTGAAGGTACCCGCAATGGAGAGCGTTGACGGGAGCGTAATGTTTGCTGCCGCACGTGCGCCGCTCAACGTTAAATTCACATACGAACCTGATTTCACTGTTTGTGCTGCTGTACTGTTGTAGATCACCGTGTTGTTACTTGCCGTCGTGGTCAGCGTTCCGACAGCCAACAGTGAATCGGAAACATTCAATGAAGAATTCGCAGCGTTCACCCATGTTGAACCGGCGGCATCACCGATCAACCGTGTCAATCGGACGGTCCCGTTATTGGTGATC
>CALROS020000161.1:0-5062 GCA_943369855.1 Chitinophaga pinensis
CCGAAGCAAAGGATATTCTCTGTTCCTTCTATGTCTGGAGAAGCAAATTAGCATGGATCCCGTTCGTCTCCGACCGGAGCGAAGAGGGAATTTCGATGATCAAGCAGTCTTTTTCCCATCCGTACGAAAAACATCTTGCATCACACAATTTGATGGTTATCTTAACAGAACAGAAGCGGTATGCGGAAGCCGAACGGTATGGGGTGCTGATGCTGAAAGAATATCCGGAAAACCGGCTGTTCCTCTGGAATTTGATGACGGTCTATGAGAAGTGGGACCGGAAGAAAGAGATGATCGAGATCGTCCGACGGCTGCTGCAGAGTACACTCAATGCAAAAGTGACCAACCGGTACACGGAGGCGGTCTGCAGATTGAAACTTGCTCAGAATGCACTTGCGTCGAACGACCGTGAATCAGCAAAGAAAGAATTGAACAGCATTCTTGCACTGGAACGTTATGTCGGCAGGACCAAAGGTGATCTGAAAAAGAAACTGTCACAGGCGGAAGATCTGTTAGAGACGATACAATAATTATGCTCTTAGCGAAACATAAAAAGAAACTGGATGATCTGCTCGCGGTCTGTCATAAGAACCTTCATAAGGTGAATGACGATCTCATCACCCGTGCATTCGAGATGAGTGTCGAGGCGCATAAGCATGATATCCGCAGTTCCGGGGAGCCGTATTTCGGTCATCCGTATGAAGTAGCGATGGTCGTCGCGAAAGAAATCGCGCTGGATGATATCTCCGTTGCTTCGGCTTTGCTCCACGATGTGGTCGAAGATACCGACATCGATATCGACGTCATCCGCAAAGAATTCGGCGATACCATTGCCGAGATCGTGGACGGCGCAACGAAGATCAGCAATATCTTCGACAGTCATGAGATCACGCAGGCGGAGAACTACCGCAAACTGCTGCTTTCAATGGTCAACGACATCCGCGTGATGATCATCAAATTTGCGGACCGCCTGCACAATATGCGGACGCTTGAATACCTTCCTCCCGAAAAACAGCAGCGCATCGCCAAAGAGACCCTCGATATCTACGCTCCGTTCGCTCACCGGTTCGGTCTTGCAAAGATCAAATGGGAGCTGGAGGATCTTGCATTCAAACATATCCATCGGAAAGAATATGAAGAGATCGCGCATGGACTGAACTCCAAACGGCGCGAACGCGAACATTACATCCGCAAGTTCATCGTCCCGGTCGAAACTCGTCTGCGTCAGAGCAATCTAAAATTCGAGATCGAAGGCCGTCCGAAACATCTTTACAGTATCCACAACAAGATGCTGAAGCGGAGCAAACCGCTTGAAGAGATCTATGACATGTTCGCCGTCCGGATCATCCTGCTGACGCCGGACAATAACGAATGCTTTACGGTATACGGGATCATTTCCGAGATCTATAAACCGATACCGGAACGGTTCAAGAATTATATCTCCATCCCGAAGAAGAATGGTTACCAGTCACTGCACACGACCGTTGTCGGACCGGAAGGAAAGATGGTCGAAGTGCAGATCCGTACCAGACAAATGCACGAGATCGCGGAACGCGGTGTTGCGGCACACTGGTATTATAAGGAGAACGGTTCCCAGGCCCCGCTCGACAAGGAATTGGAGAACTGGATCAACTGGGTGCGCGAGATGTTCGATCAGAAACAGGCGGACGAGAATGTCTCTCCCAAAGAGCTGATCGAAAGTTTCAAACTGAACCTGTATCAGGACGAGATCTATGTCTTCACACCGAAAGGTGATCTGAAGATCCTGCCCAAAGGTGCTACCGCCATCGATTTTGCATTCGAGATCCATTCCGATGTCGGTTTCCATACCATCGGCGCGAAGATGAACGGACGCATCGTTCCGCTCAATACGATCCTTCGCAGCGGCGATCAGGTCGAGGTCATCACTTCAAAGAAGCAGAGACCGAATACGGATTGGGAAAAATTTGCGATCACGCACAAGGCGAAATCGCATATCCGCCGCTATTTCAAAGAAGAGGAGCGGAAACTGATCGATGAAGGGAAGGAGATCTGGGAGAAGAAGGCGAAGAAGGCGAAACTCCACATCAATGATGACGACTTGAATAAATTCGTCCACACAAAGAAATTCGACAATCTGCAGTTATTCTATCTGGCCATCCGTAATGAAGTGATCGATGCGGATGTGGTGATCAGCGAATTGACCGACTCGAAACAGAAGAGTGAAGGCGAAGCGAAACAGGAAGATACGTCGTCGATGTTCAATAAATTCGTCGACACTGCACGGAATCTCACCACTGGGATCTCCATCTTCGGCACAAAAGGCGATATGCTTTATACATACGCCAAGTGCTGTAATCCGATACCGGGTGATGATATCGTCGGATATGTGACGACGGGTGAAGGGATCAAGATCCACCGGAAGAGCTGCAGGAACGTCCAATCGATGCTCCATAACGGCGAACAGCGCATCGTTCGTGTTTCGTGGCCGGAATCAGGTGCAGGCGAGTTCATTGCCGGTGTGAGGATCTCCGGCAACGACAGGAACGGTCTGCTGAGTGATGTAACGAACGCGATCTCCAATTACGACAGCACGAATATCCGCGGAGTGACCATCAATACGAAGGATTCGTTATTTGACGGTCAATTCATTCTCTTCGTCAGGGACATTGCGCATTTGAACGGCATCATCGAACGCCTGCGCAGGATCAAGAATATCACGAAAGTTGAGCGCTTCGATGAGTAATGAGTACGGACGCTACCTCGGTATCGATTACGGCTCGGTCCGCATCGGACTTTCTGTGAGCGATCCGTTGAAGATCATCGCACAGGGTTTTAAAACTATACAAAACACTGAACGCTCGATCGACGAGATCGTCGCAGTGATCGCTGAACAGGATATCGAACGGATCATTTTAGGGAATCCGTTGAATCTTAAAGGAGAAATGAGCACGAAAGCGGAAGAGGTGCGTGAGTTCGCGAAGAAACTGCAGGAGCGGACCGGTAAAGAGATCATCATGCTCGATGAACGTTTCACCTCAGTGATGGCGCAGCGTTCAATTCTCAGTATGGGTACGAAAAAATCCCAGCGGCAGAACAATAAGGGGAAAGTGGACGAAGTAGCGGCTGCGATCCTGTTACAAGGATATTTGGACACACAACGGCGGTAATGTGGATCTGAACAATATCAAAATATCACTTCTCCGGTATAAAGAGCCGGCGCTGAACTGGATGAAAGGGAACAAGGTCCGTTCCGTGATCGGCGGTATCCTGATCCTGTTATTCCTGCAGTATCTCGCACTTCCCAATAACAGTCTTCAATCACTGCGCAAGAATAATCCCGGCAGAACGGCGATGATGGACCAGCGCGTGGATGAAGCATCATCCGCCGGTAAACAATTCTCCATTCAGCAGACGTGGGTGCCCATGTCGCGCATCTCGCGGAATCTGGTGAATGCAGTCATTGTTTCGGAGGACGGGATGTTCTACGAGCATGAAGGTGTGGACTGGTATGAGGTCGGTGAATCCATCGAAAAGAATTTTGAAAAAGGAAAGGCAGCCCGCGGCGGAAGCACCATCAGTCAGCAGTTGTCGAAGAATTTATATCTGTCTACATCGAAGGATCCGGTCCGTAAATTGAAGGAACTTGTTATCACGCTCCGCATGGAACGGATGCTCTCCAAACGCAGGATCCTGGAGATCTATCTGAATGTGATCGAGTGGGGGGACGGAGTGTTCGGAGCTGAAGCGGCTGCACGAAAGTTCTTCGGTAAATCCGCCGCGCAACTTTCGCGTGAAGAGGCAGCGCAGATGGCGGCAGTCATTCCGAGTCCTCGTAAGCATCAGCCGAATGTAATGTCGAAGTATGTCGCGCGCCGTTCGTCCATCATCCTCAGCAGAATGTCCGCCCGCGGAATGTAATTCACTCATCCTGTATCTCAACAATGAATATCCGTGATGTAAAACGTCTTATCGAAGACGGCGAAGGCTTTGAACTAGAGTTCAAACGCAAGGTCTCAACGCCGCAGAAGATCGCCAAGACGATCTCATCCTTTGCTAATACCAAAGGGGGGATCATCCTGTTCGGTGTGGATGATGACGGTTCGATCGTCGGGATCGAAAGCGAGAAGTCCGAGCTCGATCTGATCGATCAATCAGCGCGATACCTGTGCGAGCCGCCGGTGGAAATGGACGTCAAGATCGTTCCGTATAACCGCCGTGATGTGATCGTGATCTTCGTGGAGGAGAGCAGCGATAAACCGCATTATGTGACGGATGATGACGGTGAGTCGAAGGTCTTCATCCGCGTGAACGACAATACCGTGATCGCAAGCAAAGAAGTAGTGAAGGTGCTGAGGGATGAGCGTCCGGAAAAACCGCCGCTGATGCTGACCATCGGGGAGAATGAAAAACGTCTTTTTGCGTATCTGGATGAACATCCGAGGATCACGGTCAGCGAATATTCCGATCTCATCAATGTCTCGATAAGACGCGCATCCCGTATCCTCACAACACTCGTCCGCGCCGGTGTCATCCGCATTCACACATTGGAAAAGACCGATTACTTCACTCTTGCTTCCGATGATGAAGTATCCGCAGACAATCGTACAACACGATCCCGTACGCCACAGCGACGTTGAGCGACTGCTTATGTCCGTACATCGGTATCTCTATCCCCATATCCGCCCGGTCAATGATCTCTTTTGAGACACCGGTGATCTCATTCCCGAAGACAAGACACAACGGAAAATCCTCCTTCGACAGATCGTAATAGGGAACACTCTTCGTCGTCAACTCCAATACGCAGATCTTGATCTTCTGCTCCTTCAATTGCGCAACCGCAGTGAGAGGATCTTTATGATATTCCCACGGTACGGTCAGCGTTGAACCAAGCGCCGTTTTATCGATCTCTTTGCGGGGAGGTGCGGGAGTGAATCCGGTCAGGAAAAGTTTATTCAATAACGCACCGTCTGAACTACGGAAGATCGAGCCGACGTTATACAGACTGCGGATATTGTCCGCCATTGCATAGATCGGATTGCGTTCCACCGACGGAAAATCTTCCATTTTCTTACGGTTTTTT
>CALROS020000162.1:0-5048 GCA_943369855.1 Chitinophaga pinensis
TGAAGTAGTGAAGTCGTGGAGGTGTGGAATCCGCGGGGAAAAATACTCCACTACTCCAATACTCAACGACTTATATACTCAACGACTCCATCAAACAAAAATCCCCGCCGAAATACTCACAGGCAGGGTTTCTCTATTAAAATACGAAGAATAGCGAGGAAGTGCAAGAAATCAGTTATTGAGCGAAAATAGCTCAGATATTCAGTTTTTCTAAAACTATAAAGTCCGTATCATCGAATACTCCGTTTCATTTTTTACGAAACCAAATTTTCGTATCTGTAGTCAAACAACATAAAAACTCTATGAAAAATATTCTCCTTTCCGTCCTCAGCATCGTCGTTCTGTCGACAAGCATTCTTTTTTCCGCGAAGGAAACAACCCGCAGTTCGAACGGCTCTCCCTCCGCCACATACTGGCAGCAGCGGACCGATTATTCGGTGAAGGCGTCGCTCAGCATCGAGAAGAAAATTCTTACGGGGACTGAGACCATCACCTACTATAATAACTCCCCCGACACACTCAGGACGATCGTCTGGCATCTCTATCAGAATATCTTCCGAAAGGATTCTTCGCCGAGAAAGAACGACGAGCAATCCAGCAGAGCGTACGGCGAAACGAAAGGAATCACCGTCGACGCTGTTTCGGTGAACGGGGCAGCCGTCACTCCGAATGTTGATGAAACAATAATGGAAACTCCGCTCTCTGCGCCGCTGCTTCCGAGAACAACGGCGACGATCACCGTCTCGTGGAATTACGAGGTCCCAAAAGGAGCTGACCTCCGCACCGGCAGTATCGACAAGGACTTCGGCATGTGTCAATGGTATCCGCAGATCTCGGTCTATGACGACATCCGCGGGTGGGACCGCACGCAGTATCTCGGCATCTCGGAATTCTACACGGAGTACGGCAATTGGAATGTGGAACTCACTGTCCCCAAGAATTTTATCCTTGCTTCCACCGGAACACTCTTGAATCCCGCCGAAGTCTTATCTGCCGCGCAATTGAGCAGGTACAATTCCGTCACGAAGGATTCCACCACACGCATCATTCTTCCCGAAGAGATCGATCCGACCGCAAAAACTATCAGCAGCGATTTGGCAGTGTGGAAATATTCGGCGGAGAACGTCCGTGATTTCGCCTGGGCAGCATCGCCGAATTTTGTGTGGGACGGTACGATGACGAGGGACGGGGTCCGCATCAACGCACTGTACCATCCGGATGAATATAAAGCATCCATTCCGCTGCTGATCAGCGACGCAACGGCGTGGAATGAAGGGGCGCAGATGGCGAAGCAGGCGATCGAACATTTCTCGGCGAATTTCGGGAAGTATGTCTATCCTCAGGCGACCGTCGTCTCCGGACCTGTCAGCGGGATGGAATATCCGATGATGATCTTCGCCGAAGCGGGAGACGGCATCTCGAATCTGCTCTATTATACGATCGCGCACGAACTCGGTCATGAATGGTATCCCATGATGATCGGGAACAACGAAACGAACTATCCGTTCATGGATGAAGGATTCAATACATACATCACCGCGACGGCTGCTGAGGCGGGATACGGGAACAATGGATTGCTGAACAAAGATTTCCTGAAGAAATATTCCTGGATGCATCTTCCCGAAACGAACGTGCGGCTCTTCGAACAGCGCAATTATTTGATGAATGCCCGCGCGAATGATGAATCATCGATCATGACGCATCCGTATTCCGTCTATGCTCCGCAGTACGGAGTGATGGCCTATCAGAAACCGGCATCCGCCCTGGTAATGCTCGAAGATATGATCGGCACGGAAGCATTCCGCAAAGGGATGAACGAGTATTACACCCGCTGGCTTTACAAGCATCCCTATCCCGCCGATTTCTTCAACATCATGGAAGAAGCTGCCGGCCGCGATCTGGACTGGTTCTGGAATCAGTGGTTCGATCAGACATGGAAGCTCGATATTGCCGTGGAATGTGTGAAGAATGAAGAGATGAACGGCCAATGGAAAACGACGATCGTTCTTCAGAATAAAGAATCCGCGGTCATGCCGGCGCTGCTCCGGTTATCATTGGCGGATGGTTCCACGAGAGATGTACGGTTCAGTGAAAAAAAATGGGATCGGAGCAGAACGGCGGAGATCGTCATTGATTCACTTCCGTCAAAAGTAAAGAATGTCGTCGTCGATCCGGAAATGAAACTCGCCGATGTGGACCGTCTGAACAATTCTTGGTGCATGCCTCCGGTCGTGTTCGATTACGGATTCAACATCATGAACGTCCTCACCTTCCCGCTCGATGCGTACCGCGTGAACGCCGCACCTGTTGTCGGTTTCAACCTGCGGGACGGTATCCAGCTCGGAACATCCATCACCGGCAATTATATGGGATCGGACGGCAATACGTCACTCTATATCAATGACGGGATCCGTAGCAATGTTCCGGATTACGAACTTTCCTACTCCACTCCGCTGCGCATGTGGGACCCGAAACTGACCACCTCCGCACGCGTGTTCCGTCTGGACGGATTCAGCGGCTGGCAGTGGACGATCGAAAAAGTGTTCGAGCAGCGGAAGAGTCTCACGCGGAATCTCCGCCGCAACTTCATGATCAACACCAGCATCCTTTCCATCCGTTTGAACGACGACCGCTATCTCGCGAACAAGACCGACTGGGACAACATGGGCCGGCTCGATGCGGGATTCATCTCTCTGAAATATTTTGAGAACTTTACGTGGGGAAAATTCTTCATGCGGCTGGATGATGAGTTCGGAACACCGACGTCATACTACAGCTATTCCAAACTGACGGCGGAAGCGAAGTTCGATCATCCGCTGTTCCTCGGGATGAGGGTGAACTGGAGAGTGTTCGGTGGAAGCTCCACGGGAACAGTCCCGGTGCAGACAGCACATTCACTCACGCAGGCGACAGGACTGGAAAAATTCGATAGCTGGTTCTACCGAACACCCGTCGTCGGTTCATCGCTGCGCGACAACTTTGTAAAATCAGGCGGAGGAAATCTGTTCCTTCAGCATGATACGGTCGCAGCGAATGTCGCTGCGTTGAATTTCTCTCTGAGCAGCGGACCGTTCCTCCTCTTCGCGGACGGCGGCACGATGTGGGATACGACGACAACACGATTCAAAAAATTCTTCTATGATGCCGGCGCGGGAATGTTCCTCAATATGGGCTCGCTCAGTCTGCCCGGATTCAGCACCGGTCCGATGGGAATGGGATTCTATGTTCCGTTCTTCGTGAGCGATCCCTCGCGTCCGAACGACAAACAATTCGCGTACCGGTGGAGGATCGTGTTCGGGGTGCGGTTGTAAACCACGGATCCAATTTCATATCGTAATAAAAAACCACGGTAGCCCATGGATTAATGACGACATAAGCAAGATTAGTTTGAAACAACAGTCATCCTGAGCGAGTCTCGACGTATTATTTTTTAGGATACGTCGGGACGAGTCTCCCGAAGGGACCCCTTAGGGGGAAGGATGATTCCTCGAATACGTTGATCGTGAATATTCGTGCAGCAAAGTAAAATTCCCAGCCATCAATGCTTCCTTCTTTTTCCGAGACCATCCTTTAATCCTTCTTTCTAGGAGAGTCGCATCGCGGATATCAATAAATTCTTCGCACCATAATAATACTACCGGCAAACGTGCCGATGTGTAACCTTCGTATCTACCGGTATTATGATCCGCAATCCGTTGTTCCAATGCTGTCGTTGATCCGGTATAATATGATCCATCAGAGCACTGCACGATATAAACCCATGCTTTCATTATTTCATTGAAATATTGATTGAATAAGCAACGTCCTTCGACTCGTCCCGATAAAGAACATCGGGACTCGCTCAGGATGACTAAATAATTTATGACAATATGTTTTATTCAACAATATGTCTCCTTAAAGGACAATATATTGATGATTAATACCTCTCCCCCGGAACCCCTATCTATTATTGAGCGTTTTCTTTATTATTCTGGCACTATCAATACAATATACCCCGTCCATCATCGTCTGATAATGTGAACACAACTGATAACAATTCGGAAGCTTCAGTGGTCAATGCGATCGCATTAGATAAGCAGCCTCACATGCATCAGGCAGCGGAACAGACGTTCCGTACGGAACGGAAGCGGCTGTTCGATTTCATCCGGCGGCGGGTCCGGACGAACGAGGACGCCGAGGACATCATGGAGGATGTCTTCTATCAGCTTCTCTCCAGCGCCAGCGTCACAGAACCGATCGAGAAGATGACTTCATGGCTCTTCACCGTTGCCCGGAATAAAGTGATCGATTGGTACCGAAAGAAACGTCCTGAATCGCTCCCGCGCGACCTGGATGATCCTTCACTGCCGCTGAACCTGGAAGACATCCTCTACGATCCCACGCAGAACCCCGATCAGGTCTACGCCCGTTCTCTCGTCTGGACGGAATTGGCGGAGGCGCTGGACGAACTGCCGGAAGAACAGAAGCAGGTGTTCGTGATGCACGAATTGGAAGGAAAGAGCTTCAAAGAGATCGCCGAGATCACCGGCGAACCGCAGAATACGCTGCTCTCGAGAAAACGGTATGCTGTGCTCTACCTGCGCGAACAGCTGCAGGAGTTGTATGACGAATTTGAATTTAATGCGTAATTACACATAAACTTTGTCATGCCCGAACGATCCTGTCGGGCATCCATTAAAAGATTCCCGCCAACAACATGCGGGAATGACAGTGTCTTAAATAATTTTATCGTAAGGAGAAACAACAATGAAAACCTGGTGGATCGGAAAAATAGCAAAGTTCATCCTTTTCGGCATCGCGCTCGTCGCGCTGGTCGGATTTGCGGTGATGTTCTTATGGAACTGGTTGATCCCGGATATCTTCCACGGACCGACCGTCACGTACTGGCAGGCGATGGGACTGCTCCTCCTCTCCCACATCCTCGTCCGCGGCTGGCACGGTCACGGAGGAGGCTGGAGATCGCATCGATGGAAACACCGCATGGAAGAGAAGCTTGCATCCATGACCCCCGAAGAGCGGGAAAAATTCAAAGAGGAATGGCGGCGACG
>CALROS020000163.1:0-5027 GCA_943369855.1 Chitinophaga pinensis
GAACTGGTGGAGCGATTCCTTCAGCAGCAGTCCTCAGTCCACGGCGTGATAAAACAGTTCAAAGGATTCCGCTCACTCCGTTCGCTTCGCTCGCTTGAATCACCGAATACTTTTGTCGATTATTGTGAGTGGGACTCGCATGACGATGCCGTTGCAGCGAATGCTCAGGCGATGACGATACCTGAGATGAAGATCTTCTTTGAATTGGGGGATGGAATGATCTCGTTCGGTCATTACACAACGTCCACCTTCTCGGCAAAGGGACAATAATGGAACAGAAGAATAACGAAGGACGCTCCGGTCCCGGCCGTAAAGTGATCCTCTATATCGCAGCCAGTCTGGACGGATTCATTGCCGGGGAGGACGGGGATATCGGCTGGTTATCATCCGTAGAAAAACCGGGCGAGGATTATGGATATGCTGAGTTCATCGGTTCCGTTGATACAGTGATCCTCGGCCGAAAGACATATGACAAAGTGCTTTCATTCGGAATTCCGTACCCGCATTCCGATAAACAGTGTTATGTCATCACTCGGTCACATCGACCATCGCACGATTCCATCACATTCTATCGCGATGATGTGAAGACATTGATCGGAACATTGAAGAGCCGGCCCGGAAAGAATATCTTTGTGGACGGCGGAGCGGAGATCGTCCAGCTGATGCAGAAAGATTCCCTGATCGACGAATATATTGTCTCGATCATCCCGATCCTGTTGGGAAATGGGATCAGGTTGTTCAAGGATGTACGTATCCGTAAGGATCTTCAGTTGGTCTCATGCCGTTCATTCGATACGGGATTGGTACAAATGCATTATCGCTCAAAGCTTCGATGAAGTATCTTTGTGAGATTTTGTGCCTTAGTGTCTTTGTGGCAAAATAGATTTTATTACTGAATTATAATTAGGAGAATTATGTCATTAACAAAGTATTCAAACGATCTCGAAAAAATTGCCGGTGAATGGATCAAAGACATCGCATTGTATTCAGACGAACAATTCCTGCGTAAACCGGATGAACATCAATGGTCCATCGGTCAGGTCTATGTCCACCTCATCCAGTCCGCTCTGAATTTCCATATCAAACAGATCCAGCAGTGTGCGGAGAATAAAGCGACGGAGATCAACGGCGGGAAAAAACCTCCGGGAAGGATCACCTATTTCTTCGGTGCGATCCCTCCGGTGCGGGTACACGTTCCGCCGACGCCGACCTATACACCTGCGCAGCCCGTCAGTAAGCAGGAAGTGGTCGAACGTCTTCACGGGGTGATCCGTGCTGTAAAAGAGATCCAAGCAACTGCTGAGAGTGCATCGCTCACGCAAAAGACCGCCCATCCCGGATTCGGTTATCTGAACGCACGTGAATGGTTCCGTCTAATACCTATGCACTATCACCACCACCGTCGTCAGCAGAAGAGGCTCAACAAATTCCTGGGAGTCCGCTCATGAAGCATCGTTGTCCCTGGTGCGGAACGGATCCGCTCTATACTTTATATCATGACACCGAATGGGGGGTTCCGGTCCATGACGAGAGAAAACTGTTTGAGATGCTGAACCTTGAAGGAGCACAGGCAGGACTCAGCTGGATCACCATCCTGAGGAAGCGGGAGAATTACCGGAAAGCGTTCGACAGGTTCGATCCGAAAAAGATCATCAATTATGATGCGAAGAAAGTGAAAGAACTGCTTGCAAACGAAGGGATCGTCCGGAACAGATTGAAGGTCGCCGCGGTGATCACCAACGCTGAAGCATTCCTGAAGGTCCAAAAGGAATTCGGTTCATTCGACGCTTATATCTGGCAGTTTGTCGGAGGGAAACCGATCGTCAATAAACGCGGTTCGATCCGCGATATCCTTCCGACCACACCCGAATCCGATGCGATGAGTAAGGATCTGAAAAAGCGGGGATTCAAATTCGTCGGTTCAACGATCTGCTATGCCTTCATGCAGGCGTGCGGAATGGTGAACGACCATGAAGTGAAATGCTTCCGCTACAAGGAGGTCTGATCAATTCTGCCGCTTTTCTTGAAACTCTCCGAAATTTTGCGCATTTTCAAGTAGGGACGTCACATGCGTCCCTATTTTTCTTATGCGCAAAGCCAATCTCAAGCGAAAGACCAAGGAAACAGACATTTCAGTTTCCGTCATTCTGGACGGAACCGGGAAATCCTCCGTTTCTACCGGTATCGGTTTCCTCGATCATATGCTCGATCTTTTTGCAAAGCACGGATTGTTCGATCTGACCGTGAGGTGCAAAGGCGATCTGCATGTGGATGATCATCACACCACGGAAGATGTCGGTATTGCTATGGCGAAAGCATTCACCGCTGCGCTCGGTGAAAAAAAGGGGATCGCGCGGTACGGCACTGCGTATGTTCCGATGGATGAAGCCCTTGCGCGCTGCGTGCTCGATCTGAGCGGACGCTCGGCACTTGTGTTCAAGGCCGAATTCAACCGGAAGAAGGTCGGCGACCTTTCCACGGAGATGATCGAACATTTCTTCCAGTCCTTCGCCGAAAATTTGAAAGCGAACATCCATATTGAAGTGCTGTACGGAAAGAACACGCATCACAAGATCGAAGCGATGTTCAAAGCGTTCGCCCGTGCAATGCGTCAGGCGTGCGAGCTGGACCCGAGAGTGAAAGGCGTTCTCTCCACCAAGGGAAAACTGTGATCGGCATCGTCGATTACCATCTGAATAATCTCCGTTCCGTCCAAAAAGCGTTCGAGAAGGTCGGTGCAGCTGCGTTCATTTCGGACAATCCGGCTGAGCTTAGGAAAGCGGATAAACTGGTCCTGCCCGGGGTCGGCGCATTCGGACAAGCGATGGAGAATCTCCGCTTGTTCGGTCTTGATACGGTGCTCGACCAACACGTTGCAGCAGAACGGCCGCTGCTCGGAATTTGTTTGGGAATGCAGCTGCTCTTCACAAAGAGTTATGAATTAGGCGAGTTCACCGGACTGAATTATGTGAAGGGGGAAGTGAAACTGTTCCCGTCGAAGGTGAAGATCCCTCACATGGGTTGGAACCAGGTGGAGATCGTCCGCAATTCTCCGTTCATGAAACATGTCGTAGAGAAAAGTTTTGTGTATTTCGTTCATTCGTATTATGTCGATCCGACAGAAGATGTAACGATCGCGCGGACGGAATACGGAGTACGGTTTACATCCATCATTGAACAAAAGAATATTTACGGGATACAATTCCATCCGGAGAAGAGTCAAATTGCCGGTCTGCAGCTGTTAAAAAATTTTACCGAGATATAATGTTACTTATTCTTCCCGCAATCGATATCAAAGACGGACGCTGTGTCCGACTCGTTCAAGGTGCGCAGGGGACGGAAAAGATCTATTCCGACGATCCCGTGCAGATGGCCATTCTCTGGCGCGGCGAGAATTCGAAAACGATCCACGTGGTGGACCTGGACGGCGCATTCGACGGAAAGATGAAGAATCTCGATGTGCTGCAGAGAATGATGAAGGCGGTCGACATCCCGATACAGATCGGCGGCGGTATCCGAACGTATGAGCAGGTAAAGCAGTTGTTCGAGATCGGCGTCTATCGTGTAGTGCTCGGAACATCCGCGATCGATGATCCGGAGCTCGTCTCGCGATGCGTGGCGGATTTCGGCGCACGGAAGATCGTCGTCGGCATCGATGCGAAGAACGGCGTGGTGATGACCAAAGGATGGAAAGAGAATACCGGTATCGAAGCTGTTTCCCTCGCACTGAATATGAAAGCGCTTGGTGTGTGCCGTATCGTCTATACCGATATTGCCCGGGACGGAATGCTCGCCGGACCGAACTTCGAAGCGATCCAGCAGATCGCGCAGAGAACAGGACTGAAAGTGACCGCATCAGGCGGTGTGTCCGGTTATGAGGATCTGATCAAACTGCAGGAATTGGAAAAATTCGGCGTCGATTCGGTGATCGTCGGTAAAGCATTGTATGAGAACCGCTTCTCCTGCCAGGCACTCTGGCGCGAGAACGAAAAGTCGTTGGACGATCTTGGTCCCACGAGACGGATCTGACATGCTGGCGAAAAGGATCATTCCGTGTCTAGATGTGGATAAAGGGAGAGTTGTGAAAGGGACGAACTTTGTGGAACTGATCGATGCCGGTGATCCGATCGAGCAGGCAAAGTTCTACGACCGCGAAGGGGCGGATGAACTGATCTTTCTTGATATCACCGCTTCGTCCGACAACCGCTCTACCATGATCGATGTGGTGAGAAGGACCGCTGAAGAAGTGACGATACCGTTCACTATCGGCGGCGGCATCCGGACGACGGAGGATATGCGTGAGATGCTCCGGAGCGGTGCGGACAAAGTGAGTATCAATACAGCCGCAGTGAAGAATCCTCAGCTGATCAACGACGGTGCCGAGAAATTCGGTGTGCAGTGCATTGTTGTTGCGATCGATGCGAAGAAAGTGTGGGAGAACCGTTGGAAAGTGTTCGTCCACGGCGGCCGGACGGAAACAGAACTTGATGTGATCGAATGGGCGCAGGAATGCGAACAGCGCGGAGCGGGAGAGATCATGCTCACGAGCATGGACCGCGACGGAACCAAAGACGGCTATGATATCGATCTGCTGAAGCGTGTGACGGATGCGGTCCGTATTCCGGTGATCGCCAGCGGCGGCGCCGGGAATCTCGACCATCTCTATCAGGCATTTGCGAAAGCGGATGTTGATGCAGTGCTTGCGGCGTCCATCTTCCATTTCCGGCAATTCACGATACGTCAGGCAAAAGAGTATCTGCGATCGAAAAAGATCCTTGTAAGAATGGTGGACTGAATAATGAAACTCCTTGATGATGTGAAATACGATGTGAACGGACTCATCCCCGCGATCGCGCAGGATGATGCCACCGGTGATATCCTGATGATGGCGTGGATGAATAAGGAAAGTCTCGAAGAGACTGTCCGGACGAAACGCGCTGTCTATTTCAGCCGTTCGAGAAATAAACTGTGGAGAAAAGGGGAAGAATCCGGCAATGTTCAGGAAGTGAAGTCCATGCATATCGACT
>CALROS020000164.1:0-5004 GCA_943369855.1 Chitinophaga pinensis
TCACTATGTGAACCATCTTGATGAAGCGCTGCTGAAACTGAATCTGGACCCGAACAAGGTCTGCATCGTCAGCGATATCGGCTGCATCGGAATCCTGGATTCACTCTTTGCCACACCGCACACGTTCCATACGACGCACGGACGCTCCACAGCATTCGCCACCGGCATTGAACTGGCGGACGGCATCCTCAATGATTCCAAACTGAAGACGATCGTCGTGATCGGCGACGGCGGAGCGACCATCGGGCTGCTCCACCTGGTGAATGCGGCGCTGATGAATGTTGATGTGACCGTGCTTCTTGCAAATAATTTTCTTTACGGCATGACCGGCGGACAGAACTCGCAGTTCTCCCCGTTGGATTTTGTGACACCGACAACACCGGCAGGCAACATCGTGCCTCCGATGGATATCTGTTCCATTGTGAAAAGCTGCGGTGCCACTTTTGTTAAACAAGCTGCGGCGACGGACAAGCAGCTTGGCGATGTGATCGCGGAAGCGATCGCGTACCCCGGATTCGCTCTCGTGGAGATCCTTGAACTGTGTCCCGAATGGGCACTGCCGTTCAACAAGATCGACGGGAAGACGATCAACGAGAAACTCCACCCTGAGAATAACGGCAGCAGCGGATCAGCCCGGCAGGATTTCACGGCACTGTATAAGGAAAAAGTGCTCGGATCCCCGAAGAAGTCCGCGGATGATTCGATCGCACCGAAATACAGCTCGACGCTCGAAGGAACACGCCGCATTGTGCTTGCCGGAACTGCAGGCGAGAAAGTGCAGCTGGCGTCGTTCCTCTACATGAAATCGGCCATCAGCAGCACGCTTCACGCAACGCAGAAGAACGACAATCCCGTTACACAAGGTTCGGGATTCTCACTCTCCGAGATCTGCATCAGCAGCGACGAGATCCTCTACACCGGCATCGATGAACCGGATGTGGTGATCATCTCCTCCCCCGAAGGATTGAAAGAGGTGAAAGCGAACGGCACACTGGCACGCTGCACTTCCAACACGATCGTGATCGCGGAACAGACACTGCCGGAATTCGATTGTGCCGGCAAGGTTTCCCGTCTGCCGCTCCGCGCACTGTGCACCGGAAGCCGCGCGACATTGAGCGCCCTGGCATCGCTGAACATGCTGAAGAACTGGGTCAGCCAGGAAGCGCTGCTGGAGATGATCGACGGAAAGTTCAAGGACAAATCATTACTGTATCACCGGGATATCGAAGCACTGATCCCGTTCATTAAAATTTAACTACCGGAATTTCAGAGGTCTGTATGGATACACAGAATTCACTCGACGATTTTGCTTCCGTCACATCCGCCATCGAACGATTCATCGAGCGCGAGAATGAGACCATTGCACTGTACGAACGCTCACTGCACTCACTCGGGGATACGACCGTCACGCCGGTGATCCACCGGCTGATCGAGGAGAAGGAACAACAGAGACAACTGCTCGAGCGGACACTGGAAGAAGTGAATGAACAATTTTCGCTGGATGAAGCGATCGTCTGACCGCCGTCCCGCCCGGAACTTATCAACAGAACTAAAGGAGTACACATGACACCGAAACAACAGGAACTCGTCCGCACCAGCTTTGCGTTGGCGCTGCCGCATCAGGAAAAATTCGCCGAGTTCCTCTATCAGGAACTCTTCCGGATGGAACCGAAGAGCATCGCATTGTTCCGCGGCAATATGGATGAACAGCGGGCAAAACTGCTCCGCATGCTTCGTTTGGCCGTGGAGAATATCGGCAATCCCGAAGAACTGCAGCCGATGCTCTACAATCTCGGCATGATCCACCAGTCATTCGGCATTGAACCGCATCATTTCATCTCGTTCGGACAGGCGCTCGTATTCGGACTGAAGAACGTGCTGAATGAAAAGTTCACACCGGAGGTCGAAGATGCATGGAAGGATGCGTATCACTACTTCATCCTGATGATGACGAACTTCCCGCACGCTTCCGATGGGAATGTTCAGCTGCCGCACAATTGATCATCGATGACGGGAACTTCCCGCAGCAGAACCGCTGTTCCAGTAGTACTGCAACTTCATGAAGAAAATCCTGACCATATCGTTCCTGCTTCTGTATGTGACCCTCTCCGCAGGTGTGAATATCCTCATACACACCTGCGGCGGCGAGTCCACCGCCCTGATCGCAACCGGTACAACCGAAGATCCCTGCGGCTGCAACGATGAAAACTCTGCGGACAAATGCTGCACCACGGTGCTGAAGACCATCCAGCTGGATGATACTCAAAAAACTTCGGTCTGTACCGCTTGTGAACCGCTGACGATGCATGAAGCTCTTCCGTACATTGCCGGAAACGAATATTCTGTAAACGATCCTCTTCTGTTCTCTCAATGCGTAACTTCGTTCTCTCCTCCTCCTCTTGACGATCTCTGCATCGCTCATTCTGTGTTTCGGATCTAAGCCATTCTGTCCCCTGGGATCTTGTTACCAACTTGCGGTGATAGTTCATCCGCGTATACATATACTTTATTGCAACTGATGCTACCGTAGACGCTGTTTTTCACTGCAGCATGGTTCGACGCGTCCCGATCAAAAACATCGGGACTTGCTCACCATGACTGTTCTTTTGAACTGTGGAACATCGAATATTAATTCCTGAAACCGTAAACCAAAAACTTGAAACATTAAATTTAGGAACGCACATGAAAACGACATTCTCATCCATTCTCAAATCATTCACACTCCTCACCATCCTTTCCATGTTCGCATTCGCCGGCGAGACAGTGAAAGAGACCGAATTCAAGGTCTCGGGCAACTGCGGTCAGTGCAAAACACGCATCGAAAAATCCATGAAGATCAAAGAAGTGAAGATGGCAAAGTGGGACAAATCCACGAAGATGCTGAAGATCGCCTATCTCTCCGATAAGATCTCTCTTGATTCGCTGCAGCAGCGCATTGCTTCCGTCGGTCACGACACCGAGAAATATAAATCGGATGATGCAACCTATGCGAATCTTCCCGGCTGCTGCCTCTATCGCGACGGCAACGGCGGACATTGAACCGATTAATATAGGAACGAATCTCATTCCACATGACCGTCACCTCAAAGGTGACGGTCATGTCCGGATCTTTATAATTCATTCTTTGCGTTCTCTGCGGCCTCCCCGCCTGACCGACGATATATTCCTTCAGGTCAGTCAGGCAGGCGCGGTGAATGCCCTGTACCAAGGAGTTTTTATGAAAACCATTTTGTTGGTCATGGGACTCTTCGTCTCCATGCTCAACGCACAGCAATTGACCGGCGTCGTCCTTGAAAAGACCGATGACGGCACATTCAATCCGATCATCGGGGCGAATGTGTACTGGCTGAAGACATCGAACGGCACTGTGACGGATACCAGCGGTGTGTTCCGTCTTCCGGTGAATGCATCAACGAACCGGCTCGTGGTCAGTTATGTCGGGTTCGTCACGGATACGGTGACGATCACGGACCAGTCCAAAGTGAACATCATCCTCAAGTCCGACGCGAACAAAGTAGCGGAAGTGGAGATCGTCGGTGAACGCCAGGCAACGTATGTGCATTATCTTTCGGAACAGAAGACACTCGTCATGACGGAGAAGGAACTGTTCAAAGCAGCATGCTGCAATCTTTCCGAAAGTTTCGAGACGAATCCTTCCATCGATGTCTCCTTCACCGATGCCGTTACCGGGACGAAACAGATCGAGATGCTCGGCCTCTCCGGCGCATACTCGCAGATCACACTGGAAAATCTTCCGGCCATCCGCGGACTGACCTCGAATGTCGGACTCACCTATATTCCCGGCACGTGGATCGAAAGCATCCAGGTCTCCAAGGGGGTCGGCTCCGTTGCCAACGGATACGAATCCATCACGGGCCAGATCAATGTTGAACTGAGAAAACCGGAGAACACGGAAGAGAAACAATTCTTCCTGAATCTCTTCGGCAATCAGGACCGGCGGATGGAGGCAAATCTGAATCTCCGCACGCCGATCGGAACGGACTGGTCCTCGGTCACACTGCTGCACGCCAGCACTCAGCGTTCGGTGATCGACAACAATCATGACCGATTCCTGGATATGCCGCTCTATTCCACCATCAATGCCATTCAGCGGTTCCATTTCACCAATCATACCGGACTGCAGGGACAGATCGGGGTCCAATTCGTGAATGATGATAAATCGGGAGGGACGAAGGATGGTTATTCGATGGACAGGGCAGCTCTGACGCTGCATCCATCCGAATATGCATTTTCCATGAAGGGAGATCAGCTGCGTCTGTGGGGAAAAACGGGATATGTCTTTCCGCAGAAACTGTATCAAAGTATCGGACTGCAGTGGTCGTTCACCCGGAACCGTCAGCATTCGCTCTTCAGCTCGCATGAATACAATGCGAACGAAGAAGCAGGATATGTGAACCTGATCTACCAGTCCATCTTCGACAACACGATGCACAAATTCCGGAGCGGACTCAGTCTGTTGTATGACAACTATGATGAGACTTTTGCGCTGATCCGCTACCAAAGAACTGAACAAGTTCCCGGAGCATTCTTTGAGTACACATTCACTCCCGGTGAAAGTTTTTCGATGATCGCCGGGATCCGCGCGGACCATCACAACATGTTCGGCACATTCTTCACGCCGAGACTGCATGTGCGGTGGACACCGGAAGCGGATTGGGTCTTCCGTGCCGTGGCGGGCCGCGGACAGCGGACGCAGAACATCTTCGCGGAGAACATGGCATACTTTGCCAGCAACCGTCATATGATGATCACAAAGTCCAATAACGATGCATTGTACGGACTGGACCCGGAGATCGCGTCGAATTACGGATTCAACGTGACACACTATTTTACGTATGATTATCGCGATGCAACGATCGCCGTGGATTTCTACCGCACGGTGTTCGAACAGCAGGTGGTGGTGGACCTGGATGCGAGTCCGCAGATGGTGAAATTCTACAACTTGAACGGCGAATCATTCTCCAACAGCATGCAGGTGGAACT
>CALROS020000165.1:0-4959 GCA_943369855.1 Chitinophaga pinensis
CTGTCATGTTCGGGCACCGGATCCGGTCCGCGCGTATCGACCACGCACGGAATGGCCCCGCTCTCGTATTGATAAGAGGAATACCATTCCAGATATTTCTTCGGTTCCTCGGTGATGCCGAGTTTCAGCAGCGCGTCGGATGTCATCGAACCGTCACGCATCCAGGACCGTTCGTAGGAACGGGAACCGGGCTGAAATCCGTTCTTATCTTTATTGATGAGGATATATGCGAGATATGATCGGATGATATCGACATATTTCTGAGCTTCGGGATTCACCGTGAATTCGACGGTGTTCAGACGCTGCTTCCAGAATGCTTTCACCGACGTCAGAACAGATCCGAATTCTTCAGCGGTCGGCTGATGCTGTGCCCATCGGTCCCCCGCAGACGTGAACGGAACTGCTGCGATCACAACGAGCGAATCCCCTGCTTTCAGATCGAACGGATATTGGAATCCTCCGGAAGTGAATCCGCGCGGGTGTTCTGCATGCTTCGTCACCGGAACGGAATTGTGTGCGATATGATCGGTGATATCTCCCTGCTCCATCGCCGATGCTCCGGATGCGGAGGGCATCCCCGAGACGTAGACGGATTTGTCATCGATGACGGCGCTGTTCTGACCGAATTCCATCTTTGTCGTCTTCGCGAATCCACCGTCATAGTTCAGCCACTGTGATGAAGGATTCACCTGGAACGGCCGTGCCGTAATAAAGAATGAACCTTTCTGCTGCCGTGCGGAGGTATTCTTGATGATATACCGCGCCATCATGGCGGACTGTTCCGGCTCACCGGAAGCGAGCAGTGTCGTCTTCAATGTGATGTTGTCGTATTTCCGTTCGACGGTGGGGATCGGTAGATAATTATCCTCCAATGTCTGCGTTGTGGCGGCATTTGCCCATGTGAGGATCGTATTGTCCGGCTGAACCGATATGAACGGTTCAAGTGAGAATTTTTGCCGATCCACTTCGAACGCCCCGTCCTCGCTGATCAGCGCCTCACGCGTATCCGATGGAACACCGACCACTGTCCAATACGACTGCTGTTTCACACAATACCGGGGATACCATCCGGCAGGAGAGACTGCAGCAATATGTTCAAAGAGCTGATTCGGTGTGGAAAGTTCTTCGCTGGCGACCACATTGACCTCATCCAGTTTGAACGGAACCGATGCTCCGTTCTCTTTTGCAATGATCCTCACGAACCGTGCTTCCGACTCGGGAAGGTAATGATATACATTACCGGCTGTTCCGTTCACAACAGTATAGAGCGGTTCATATCTCTTCCCGTCGAACGATGTCTGCAGATCGTAGGTAACGGATTTCAGCGAAGGATCCCAGGAGAGATTCACCGCGCCGAATTCCTTTTCGTATCTCAGATCGAGTTCGATCCATTCATTCCTGCTCCCCTTGCTGATCCACATCCCTTTCTTGCCTGCGAGGATGTTCGAAGGATTGCCGTTCTTCTTATCGAATGAAGAAGCGGCGGCAATCGGCTGCGGTATCTGTGCCGGGACCGTCGGCAGCGTTGTCAACGTTACATCGTCGATCCATACGCTCCCTTTTCCTCCCGACCCGGCGGTGACGACGATCTCCAGCCGTGCAAGTTTCGGAGGGAACGGAGCGAATTTCGTCCCCCATGCATATCCGAGATGCCGTTTCTTGATGATGACCTTCTTCCATTCCGAAGGATAGGTGTAGTTCTTGTTGTTCACCCACCAGATATTCTCTCCCGAACTGTCCCCGCTCACTTTCACTTCAAAATTATTCGGCGGGACGGTCGCTTTCATCATGAACGAGATCTCATAATTCTCCGGCAGCGCTGCTGCAAAATTGCGGACAATCCCGCCGTAGCCCGATCCTTTCGGGAATTCCACATCGAAACGAATTACACCATTCTCTGCCTGGTGATGCACTCCCACTCCGATGGATTGGAACGAGGTCCACACCGATGCGGAACTGCAGTCGTCAAGGATGAGTGAAGTCCGCGATGCCTGTGAGAAAAGAATGGATGAGAGAAGCAGCGAAAGGAAGGAAATCGTTTTCAAGGGAGCTCCGATATTTCAGTTATACCGTGGAATCTGTTCAACAGATCATTTCGGGAATAGAATAGAATGTTTACAGTTTCAAGATTCAAGTTTCATGTATCCGGCATCCAACATCCAGTAACCTGTATCCAGCATCGGTTACTTGTTCTTTTTCTCCGCTTACTCCTTCACTCCCCCGACCATGATCCCGCGGACGTAATGCCGCTGGAATGCCAGGAAGAGTATGAGCACGGGGATGATCGTCACCACGGAACCGGCCATCATCAACTCAAGGTCCAGAACATGTTCTCCCATCAGACTGGCGAGTCCTACCTGCAGCGTATAGTTGGACTGGTCCGTCATGATGATGAGCGGCCACATGAAATCGTTCCATGTTCCCATGAATGTGAACAACGCCAGCGTATAGAGGATCGGCTTGCAGAGAGGCAGGATCACTGTGCGGTAGATCTTGAATTCGCTTCCGCCGTCCATCCGCGCTGCTTCGATGAAACTGTCCGGTATGGCGATGACGAACTGACGGATGAGAAAGATGCCGAAGATACTGGCGAGTCCGGGAATGATCGCGCCGACGTATGTATTCACGAATCCCATCGTCTTCAACATCAGGAAGAGGGGCAGCATCGTCACCTGCGCGGGAATGATCATGCCGCTCAGGAGCGTGTTGAACAGTCTGTCCCTTCCTTTGAAATGATATTTCGCGAACGCAAAACCGGCCATGGAATTCAGGATGGTCGAAACGACCGTCACTGTACCGGCAATGATGAAACTGTTCAGGAAATACTTCATCATACTCAGCCGTTCGGTCAGAGCGAAATAATGTTCGAGTGTCGGATGCTTCGGGAACATCGGCGGCGGGAATGTTCCTGCTTCACCTGTCGCCATGAACGATGCCGAGACCATCCACAGCACGGGGATGAGAGCAGTGATCCCGACGAGGAATAATCCGGCATTGAGCGCAATGGAGGCGATACGTTTTCTCATCATTTCACGCTCCTTTGCAGCAGCATTTGTATCAGCGTAAAGAAGAGAATAATGATGAACAGAACGAATGCGATCGCCGCAGCGTATCCCATGCTCCACCAGCGGAATCCCTGTTCATACATCAGGAAGACGATACTTGTAGTGGAATTGAGCGGTCCCCCCTGCGTCATCACGTACGGTTCGGCGAACAATTGGAAATATCCGATGATGGTGATCATCACCACGAAGACGGTCGTCGGCTTCAGCATCGGCAGCGTGATCTCGCGGAACTGCTGCCACCAGCTGGCACCGTCCAGATGCGCCGCTTCGTAGAGATCCTCCGGAATGTTCTGGAGTCCGGCAATGAAGATGAGCATGTTGTACCCGAAATTCTTCCAGACCGCCATGATGATGATCGCGGGCATCGCCAGCGCAGTATCGCCCAGCCAGTCGATCGGTGCGATCCCGAAATGACCGAGGAAATAATTCAGGATGCCGTGGGCCGGATGATAGAGATACCGCCAGATGATGGCGACGGCGATGAGACTCGAGACAACGGGAAGGAAATAGACCGTGCGGTAGACCGATTTGAATTTCGCGAGTTTGGAATTCAGCATCAGCGCCGTGCCGAGCGATACAGCAACGGAGAGCGGTCCGCCTGCCAGGACAAAATAGAATGTGTTCTTCAGCGCTTTCCAGAAGAGCGGAGTATCAAGGATCCTCATGTAATTCTTGAACCCGACAAAGCGGATATAGTCCCAATTACCCAGCGCATAGATATCAAAATCCGTAAAACTCAGCACCAGCGCCGCCAGAACGGGAATAACGAAGAACACCCCGATCACCGCCAGCGACGGTGAGAGGAATATCCAGGCAGCAGCTGTTCTATTATTATTTGATATCATGATAATTAACTATAGTTTTTAAACACTAGTACCGTATCCCCCTCCCAGAGGGTGACGGGGGGAGGATATGTTTTTGCTCTAACTGCACTATCGTATTGAGTATCTGTTGACGCACACTCTCAATGTTATGGAGCACTTCTTCATCCGCGAAACGGATAACGGTAAATCCGGCATCTTCCAGGTTCTGTTGTCGGATCTTATCCTTAGCAATCGTTTCCTCAAAATGATGTGTGATACCGTCTACTTCAATGATCAATAACAATTCTTTACACATGAAGTCAGCGATATAATTCAACACCGGACGCTGACGTCGGAATCCGTAGCCTTTCATCATTCCTGCGCGAAGAACATACTTCCAAAGGCAAGCCTCTGCCTTTGTCATGGAGTTCCTATTCTCGCGGGCGTATGACTTTAAATTTTTGTTATAGGAATAATGATTCTCTTTATTCGCTTCTTCAAATTGCATGATTCCCTCCCCCAGCCCCCCTCCAAGGAGGGGGATACGTTTTTGCGCAAGAGAAACATCAAAATGATTATTTACTGTTTATACTTCTCGACGATCCATCTCCGCTTTTCGAGCATCACATCCACTTCACTGTCGAACTGTTTCATCGCTTTATCCACGGTCATCGTCCCGGTTGCCACATATTCCACATAGGTCTGAAGACGGATGACGATCTGTTCCCATTCCGGGATCTGCGGCAGCGGGTCGACACGCTGCAGCTGCTGATAGAATGCTTTTATATAGATGTTGCCCGCAAACGAAGAATCATTCCATGCGGAACGGCGCGGCGGAAGGTTTCCCGTGATCTTATAGAACTCGATGGATTGTTCCCGTGACGTAAGGAATTCGATCAGTTTCCACGATGCTTCTTTGTGTTTACTGTTACGGAACATCACCAAGCTCGTCCCCAACGGAAGCGATGTTCCCGGAGTAAGCGAATCCATCGTGGGCAGCGGCGCGGTCATCCAGTCCTTTTGATGCTCGGGACGGATACGTCGGGAGAATTCGCCGATGTTCCAGGGACCGGTGATGTACATCGCGATCA
>CALROS020000166.1:0-4928 GCA_943369855.1 Chitinophaga pinensis
GATGATAATAAAAAAGAGGAGCCGTTATCTCCTCTTTCTGTTTTCAACTGCATGCAAAGTACAAAAATTCCTCCCGTTTTCAAAAACCGAGCAGGGAGAATAACAGTTGAATTCTATCTATTAATATAGTACTCTTGCCGAGCACAACCTCTCTTTTTTTCACTAAACAAAGAACTCACATGAGCAATTCAGCCTCCACCAAATCCCAATTCGGGACCCTGATCACGGTCTTCTTCTTTTGGGGATTTCTCGCGGCGTCGAACGGCGTCTTCATTCCGTTCTGCAAACAGCATTTCAATTTGACCCAGTTCCAGTCACAATTGATCGATCTTGCGTTCTATCTCGCATATTTTGTCGGTTCACTTGCTCTCTATCTTGTTGAACGGCTGATGAAGATCGACTTTTTGAATCTCATCGGCTATAAAATGGGGATCGCATACGGACTGTTCGTTTCCGCCGCGGGTGCCATTGCAATGATCGGTGCCGTGAACACCGGTAATTATTGGCTGATCCTCGGCTCACTCTTCCTTATCGCCGTCGGATTCTCCCTTCAGCAGACCTGCGCACAGCCGTTTGCGATAGCACTCGGTGACCCCGAAACGGGCGCGCATCGTCTGAATCTTGCCGGAGGCATCAATTCGTTTGGGACGACCATTGGACCGCTCATCGTCAGTTATTTCCTTTTCGGCGGATTGACCAAGAATGTTCAGGTTGAGATCGGTTCCGTGAATCAGATGTATATGATGCTCGCCGGATTATTCATCGCCGTGGCCCTCTTCTTTATATTCTCCAACCTGCCGAAGGTCACACAGGATGAACATATCGAAGCAGGAAAGGGTGCGCTCAAATATCCCCAGCTTGTCTACGGCATGGCCGCCATTTTCGTTTATGTCGGTGTTGAAGTGACCATCCAAAGCAACATGGGTGCACTGCTGAAGCTGCCGGAATTCGGCGGTTTTCAGGAATCACAGATCGCCCACTTCATCTCGCTGTATTGGGGAAGTCTGATGATCGGACGCTGGACCGGTGCGATCACCGTATTCAATCTTTCAAAACTGTGGAAGAATATCCTGACCGTTGTCGTTCCGTACGTTGCTTTCGGGGTTGTGCTTGGCGCCAATACGCTGAACGGTACAGATGTGAGTGATCTCTATCCTTATGCGTTTGTTATCGCGATCCAGGTCGTCGGATTCTTTATCGGTCAGGAAAAACCGGCAAAGACGCTGATGATCTTTTCGATCCTTGGCATGGCGGCAATGTCCGTTGGGATGCTGACCACCGGGAAGATCGCTATCTTTGCCTTCATCAGCGGCGGACTCTTCTGCTCGGTGATGTGGCCGTGTATCTTCTCGCTCTCCGTTGCCGGACTTGGAAAATATACCAGTCAGGGTTCCACGTTCCTCATTATGATGATCCTCGGCGGCGCACTTATTCCTCCGTTCCAAGGGTGGCTGAGCGATGTGTTGAACAACATCCATTTATCATATATCATCACCATTTTCCTTTTCGGTTACCTTGCATTCTTTGCCATGAAAGCAAAATCCGTTCTGAAAGCACAAGGGATCGATTACGAATCGGCCGCTCCCGCCGCACATTGATAATATCAATTCGGTATTGTTTTAAAACAGGAACGTCCCTCGCGAGGGACGTTCCTGTTTTCTGACCATCAATACCAATCACAGTATAAAGGTACAGCAAAAAAACTTTTACGAGAACTTGGAGTATTCTTCCAGTGCGATCTTTGTCACCTTCTCTTTCACTTCTTTGGACATCAGCACTTTGTCCCAATACTTTCCTTTGTCATTCTTGTCCTGATCGGACGGGACCCCGATGAACAGTCCGTTCTTTCCATCCGCGATCTTGAATCCTTTGATCGTGATCCCCTCGGACGTTTCAAGGTCGAAGAATGCCTTCAAGCCATTCGATCCTGAGAATTGTTTCATGTTTACAACGTTCATACTGCCTCCTGTATTGTTTAAGAAAAACACCGCATGGATTATTGAGTTGCGATGTGGCAATAATAATTAATGGACAGCATGGTAGTCAACAAAGAAGCATTGTCTTCACGGGTGGGGTCGCAAAATGATTTTATATCGAGTAACACGGGAGAGGAATATGTTGTCCGGTAAGGCGGGAGGGGTTTGTGATGCTGTTGCCGCAGAGTCACAGAAGAAGAACGCAGGCCCTCTGCGATCTCTGCGGCGGAAAACAGTGCAACTATAAAATAGAATATTCTTTTCCTTCGATCGCAGCGCGGACGAATCCGTTCGAACGTTTCAGCCTTCTCTCCGCTTCGCCCAGATCAACATTCGCTTTGATCATCACAAGAGCGGACTTCACGTGTCCATTCGCCGCCGCGAGATACTTCTCCGCTTCATCGTACGGAATTCCGGTGATCGTCATGACGATCTTCTTTGCGCGCTCGACGAGCTTCTTGTTCGTCATCTGCAGGTCGATCATCATGTTCTCGTAGATCTTTCCGAGGCGGGTCATCGCTGTGGTGGTGATCATATTCAGGACCAGTTTCTGCGCCGTGCCGCTCTTCATCCGCGTGGAACCCATGATCACCTCCGGACCGACTTCCGCGCAGATGGCGACATCGAGCACCGCGGCGAGATGCTGATACTCAGGAAGGGAAAGATTTGTCCGCGGATTGGTCGTAACATACAGTGTTCTCGCTCCCAATTCTTTTGCGCGTCGCACCGCCCCGATCACATACGGCGTTCTCATGCTTGCGGCGATACCGCACACCACATCGTTCGGTCCGACATTCTTTGCATCGATGTCCGTTGCACCGGCTTCCGGTTTATCCTCGGCACCTTCTACCGCGCGGAACATAGCACCTTCTCCACCCGCGATCATTCCCTGCACCATATCGAACGGCACTCCGAACGTCGGCGGACATTCGCTTGCGTCAACAACACCCACCCTCCCGCTCGTGCCGGCGCCGACATAGATCAATCGTCCGCCGTTCAGAAAGGATTGAACAACGAACTCCACCGCCTGAGCGATATACGGTATCTGTGACTCCACCGCGAGTGCGACCTTTTTGTCCTCGCTGTTGATGATGGTGAGGATCTCCACTGTGGAGCGCGCATCGATATCCATGGAGTTCGGATTGCGCTGTTCGGTGGATAATTTCTGAAGCTGAGAGAATAATTCGTGTGTGGACACGGCTGCTCCGTTATTGTTGTGTGACGATCATCAGTTTCTTATCGAGGTTCTCAAACTCTTCGCTGCCGGGATACGACAACGGCACGCTTTGCAAAAGAATTGCCGGAAATGATTTCTTCGCTTCTTTTTCCTCTTCTTCGATCTCCATTCCTTTGAATGTTACCAACGAAGGGACAGAAATGGAGATCTTCTCGGCAGAAATATTCGTCCCTTTGAACGTTTTCAGGAACGGACCGCCCCATTCGATCAGATTGCTGAGGCTGCTGACGGACCGTGCAACAACGGCATCGAATGACTTGGACAGCTTCGGATTCTTCTGAAGCTCCTCCGCTCTTCCCCAAATGGTCTTCACGTTCTTCAATTCGAGTGAATCGATCATGGATTGCACGGCGTTGATCTTTTTTTGCGTTGAATCAAGAAGAAGGAATGAACATTCCGGCAGCATGATGCTCAACGGAATACCGGGAAATCCGCCGCCCGTTCCCAAGTCTAACACCTTCATCCCGCCGCGAAAATGGATCTTGAACAACATCGAAAGCGAAAGTGCAATGTGCCCTTTCCAGATGTTCTCCTCATTCTTTCGCGATACAAGATTGATCTTCTTATTCCAATCCAACAACAGCAGTTTGAACTGTGTTAATTGACGGATTTGTATGTCCGTTATAATAATACCGTTCTTCTTACAAAGCGTATACAGCCAGAGTTCTTCTTCGTTCATAGTTTCACGTGAAACATTGTGCGGCCCGGGATGACATCCCGTGCTACTTGGTAGATGATTCGTGTTGTTTCAAAAAGATACTGAGCACAGAAACATCGGAGTTCGTCACCCCGGCGATACGCGATGCCTGTCCGATGGAACGCGGACGGATGCGATGAAGTTTTTCTTTTCCTTCCGCGCTCAGCGAAGAAATAATTTTGTAATCGAAATGTTCCGGGATGAGATACTCTTCAAGCTTCGCGAAGCGGTGGATCTGTTCGTTCTGCCGTTTGATGTATCCTTCATATTTTGCATCGATCTCAACCTGCTGCTGAATATTCTTATCAAGAAGATCGGTACGAACATTCTCATCGCTGACAAATTCTGAAACATCGAGCGCAGATACATTTGTCCTGCGCAGGATCCTGATGAGCAGATCGTTCTCCGCGATCGGCGATTCATTTCTTTTCTCCAGCAACGGATTGATCTTCGACGGAGCAATGTTCGTATTTTCCAGATAGCGAAGTGTTGAATCGATCTTCGATTCTTTTTCATCAAGACGTTCAATAAGTTCGCGCGGGATCAGTCCGAGTTCGCACCCCGCCCTCATTAATCTCCTGTCGGCGTTGTCCTGCCGCAGAATTAATCTGTACTCTGCACGCGACGTGAACATTCTATACGGCTCGTCGGTTGATTTGTTGATAAGATCATCCACCATCACACCGAGATAGCCCTCGCTTCGCTGCACGATGAACGGCTTTCTTTTTTGAACCTTCAGTGCGGCGTTGATCCCCGCGATCAATCCCTGTCCAGCCGCTTCTTCATAGCCGGAGGTGCCGTTGATCTGTCCCGCAAGAAATAATCCGGAAATATTTTTTGTTTCGAGAGAATGGTTCAGTTGATGCGGCGGGAAGTAATCATACTCAACTGCGTATCCCGGACGGATCATTCGGGCATTTTCCAATCCAGCGATGGAGCGGATCCCTTCGTATTGGATCTCTTCCGGCAAACTTGTTGAGAAACCATTCACATAGACAACATTGGTGTCGTATCCTTC
>CALROS020000167.1:0-4919 GCA_943369855.1 Chitinophaga pinensis
TGCCGATCCCTTCGCTTCCCCAAAAGAGATACGCATGCGCCAGCCGCTGATTGTTGACGGCTGACCGCAGGATCTCTTTCACGCGGTCCTGTCCGATGATATGATCCCAGTTAGAATGCATGACCGATCCCGAAATGGACGATGGAGAAAGAATTTTTGAAGAACTGCTGATCCGTAAGCCATTGCTGCCCCGCAGGTTTCTTCGGATCGTAGAGCCGCCACGCGATATCGAACCTGAACGGACCGACGAATGTCTCATACCGAAGTCAGAAACCGACCGCCAGTGCGACATCCTTCATTTTGATCTCCGACGGAGCATACCACGTGTTGCCGTAATCGAAGAAGAGAACGGACCAGAAACTCGGAAGGTCCAGCACAAAGAATTTTCCGCCGTTCGGAAAGAGCTGCAGTCTCGATTCAAGGCTCCCTTCGATCATGATATTGCCCCCCTTCAGTGTATCGCCGAAATCGGAGAGCTGCCTGTCCTTCCATCCGCGGACACTGCCGCTTCCTCCGACGAAGAAACGGCGAGGCAGCGGAACGGGCGTTTGATTCTTCGGATTGTAGAGATGCGCATATCCTGCTTTGATCTTGATTGCATAGACCTTGTGCTGATCATCTTCGGCGGAGAAATAATGTTTCAGCAGGAGCGTCAGTTTCACATATTCCGAATACGGAAGTTTGAATCCGCCGGCAAGAACGTTGACCACGCCCGCTTCTTCGATCGATGCCGAATGATAATACCCGGAGGTCGGCGAGAAAAAATTATTCGTCAGGTCGTGCTGAAGTGTATAGGACTCGATGAAATTGAACTGCTTCGTTGAATCATCCGCACGGATCCCCTGTGCGTTGGACCTTTTATACTGAGGATCGACCTGCTCAACATTGAATTCCGTGATACCGTACGTAAAGGATTCAAGTTTTGTCGAGAATCCGACCTTCGCGCGAAGGGTTTTGAGCGAATACGCAGGCTGTTTTTCCCCTTCCGATGTGAGCGTGATGGTCGCACTGGTCTTGTTGCTGAAGAAATACGGGAATGATAACTGCGTCTGAACATCGGCTTTTCCGTACAACGTCGGCTCCGCCAGACCGTCGCGGAACGCTCCGTGAACGTACAGATCCTCGATATAATTTGCGCGGGCGCTTGAAGAGATCGAAAAATTCTGTGCTCCGCCGAAGAGATTCCTATGTTTGTAGGTCAGTCCAAGACCGGTGGAGAACAGTGTTCCACCTTCATTCAATACGAGAAATTCCGGTGTGATCTCCTGCTGCTCAAGCATCCTGAATGAGACCATCATCGGAATGGAATCTTTCGCCCCTGTGGTACCCGCTCCTGACTGACGAAGACTTGCGAATTCGAAAACGCCCAGCCGGTTGAGATTCTGTTCGCTGGAGATACGTTTCTCCTCGTTATAGACATCACCGACCGAAAAATCGAGCTGACGCAGAAGGACGACGCTGTCGATGTCCGGATCGGTATGATCGAACGCAATATCGCCGAAATAATACCGTGTGCCGGGATTGAATTTCAGCATGATGGAGACATTATTGGTTGATGCATACCGGATGAGCGACAACGTATCCAGGAAAATCTTCGGATATCCTTCATTCATCAATGATTTCAGGATAGCGGTCTGTCCTGCAACGACATTCTTCTTGACATACGGTTCTCCGTGTTTCAGAATGGATCTCTGCATGACCGCATTGACGATCTCGGGCGGGACAGATTCAAGACCAATGATATTCACCGTATCGATCATGGAGCGGTCATTCATCCTCACGGTGATCCAGATATCCACTTCACGGTTGTCCTTGGAAAAGATCAGTGTCGTATCGATCTCCGAACGGAAATAACCATTGTCGCGCAGGTACGATTTCAGATGATTGATATCCTGCTTGAAGATATAGGAATCAAAATACTGGCGTGGCGCCCCGATACTTTTATAGACATTCTCATTCAGGAAGATCCAGACCGAGAACGGTGTCTCCAGGGTCGCTATCTGATTGATGACCTCCTGTTTGGACATCGGACCGTCGATCGAAATGTCGATATTATTCACTTCGGTCCTATGCTCGCCGGTTTGAGCGAATGAACAGCAGAACAGTACCGGCAACAGCAGGGAAACACGGATCGAACGATGTAGAGAAAGCAGAGTCACAACACTGATTGGAAGGGAAATGAATAAAAAAACCCAGCGGAACAGCACTGGGTCATCTTGAACACTCGAAAGTGATCGCTGTGATCAATAATCGTTTTCGTCTTCGTAGAAGAAATCGCCGTCCGTCGGATAATCCGGCCAGATGTCCTCGATACTTTCGTACGGTTCTTCGGCATCTTCCAGTTCGTTCAGATTCTCGATCAATTCCGGCGGCGATCCCATACGGATCGCATAATCGATCAATTCCTCTTTTGTTGCAGGCCACGGAGCATCATCAAGATACGAAGCCAGTTCCATAGTCCAGATCATAACACAAATACCCTTTACGCTAAATTCTTTATTCCTATTTTTTATTGTCCACTAATTGAGCACGGATCTTCTCGTAATCGATATCATCCACAAAATACTCAACAGGGTTCTGTTTCTCGCCGTTCCTGATCACTTCATAGTGGAGATGCGGACCGGTTGAACGTCCGGTATTCCCTGAATACGCGATCAGCGTCCCACGCTTCACCCGTTGACCGGATTTGGCGACACATTTTGAAAGATGGGCATACCAGCTCTTATACCCGTATCCATGATTCAATTCCAATGCGATGCCGTATCCGCTGCCTGTCGGGCCGGTGAATTCTACAACACCGTCACCGGTCGCATAGACAGGTGTTCCGACATCATTGTGGATATCGACACCTTCATGCCGCTTCGGCGAACCGACGAACGGATCGACCCTCATACCGAAACCATGGTAGGAATATGTTCCTTCCATCGGTTTGATAGCAGGCATAGAGGAGAATATCAGTTTATTATTCTCATACTGCCGGAAGATCTGTTCATAGCTTGTCCGCTGGAACGCTACTTCTTTGTCCAGTTTATTCAGAAGCGTCTGCGAACTGGTGATCAACGCGCTTGCATCAGCTGAAATAAGTCCCTCATAGGATTCCACCGCAGTTCCGCCCGTCCCGACCTGACGAGTCTCGAGGTCGATCTTCGGCAGATTGACGATGGAACGGATCTGATTATCGCTGTTCGCCAAAGCACTCAATGAGGAGGAATACGCATTCATCCTCTCATTCATATCCTTCAGCTTCTGTTTCAACAACGCATTTTCAGTTGCAAGTTCCCCGGTGGTCTTCATGCCCAGTCCGAGAAAATCGCCATAGGAATTATTCACTGCCCCCAACAGGAAAAGTCCAAAGATCGTCATGAGCATGATCGATGCAGAAAGTTTCAGGCGGTAGCCTTTCGCTTCCAGATACGATACATGTTCATCCGAATAAAAAAACAGTTTTTTTCTTTTCACTATACCCTGCTGTTTAATAATATGCAGCTAGAAAATAGAAAAATATGGGTGATTTGTCAAGAATTGAAATGGAAATCGCTCAAATCATTCAAAATCATGCTCAAAATAGTCAATACTGCGCTTTCCGTGTCCTTTGGATTTACTTTGGATCACTTTTTCCAGCTTTTTTGAGAACTCCTGAGCCGCATCATACCCGTAATGCTTTGAAAGGTAATTCAATGCTATCACCTCGGTGATGACGGTAACGTTCTTTCCGGGGAAGATTGGCAGCCGTATGTGGGGAATCTCGACATCCATGATGTTGATGGTATCCTGATCCAGACCGGTGCGGGTAAAATCCCCTTCCGGCTGCCATTCCATCAATTCCACAACGACCTCTATCCTTTTCTGAAAGCGTATGGACCGGACGCCGAAGATGCTCTGTACATCGATCAATCCGAGACCGCGGATCTCCATGAAATGCTTCACGAGATCTGTCCCCGTGCCGATCAGGATATTCTCCCCTTTTCGGGTGATGGTGACAACATCGTCAGAGACTAGCCGGTGACCTCGTTCGATCAGGTCCAACGCCACTTCACTCTTTCCGATACCGGAACGTCCGACGATGAGCAGACCTATACCATAGACATCCACGAACGAACCGTGGATGGTGGATTGAAGCGAGAACTGATCATCCAGGAAATCACCGAGAAGATAGACAAGTTTGGTCGTTTCGAATGCGGTGCGGAAGACAGGGACGTTATGGTCCTCGGCGATCTTCAGCAGCTCCTTATCCATCGAATTCTTGTTGGTGATGACAATGCACGGAATCTCGAATTTGAATAGCGTGCTGAATGCCTCGATCCGTTTCTCCAGCGGCATGCTCAACAGATAGCGGATCTCGGTATTCCCGAAGACCTGAACGCGGTCATACGTGAAGAGGCCGACATATCCGGCCAACGCCAGTCCGGGACGGTGAATGCTCTTTTCCTTGATCTTGTTGTCAAGTCCGACATTCACGAGCGGTTCAAGCTTCAGCCGGTCTTTATTCTTATCAAAGAGGAATCCCACCGTAATATGCTGCTTGTGGTATTCCTTTCCCATTTTGAGTCCCATAGTCCCTCGTTATGCTTTGGATACCGCTGTGCGGATGACGGTCTTGCGTTTCTCACGTGTTTTGGATTTGTATTTCTGCAGCTGACGTTCGATCTTTTCAACGGCTGTGTCGATCGATTTCTGATATTCCGATGATTTTTCCTGTGCTTTCAGGATGGAGCCAGGAACTTTCACGATCAGTTCAGCGGTCTTCACGCTATTGACCGCCTTCTCATAACTGAGGATCAGTTTTGCACTGACGATACCGTCGTATTGGTCCTCCAGTTTATTGATCGCTCTGAACGCATAGGAACGGAGCGTCTCATGTGCTTTGAAGTGCCGTGCGGTGATATGCATATCCATACGTGTGTCCTTTCAAATAGATC
>CALROS020000168.1:0-4915 GCA_943369855.1 Chitinophaga pinensis
CTTCGTCGAACAGATTCCCGGTGAATGTGATGCTGACCGGATGTCCCTGTTGATCGAATCCGCACGGCAGAACAACGCATGGATGTCCTGTAAGATTGGTCAGAAGAAGACTGCTCCCTTCCTGTGACGGACCCACATACACATCTACCGTCGACATCACTTTTTGCATCTCCTGTATCAATAGCTGACGTGCTCGACTTGCCTGAATATATTCCACCGCAGGAATGAATCGCGCTGCGCGGAACGCATTCGGCCACGCATTCTTGATCTGCCGGACCATCATGTCATCTTTTCCGCTGCGCGTTACTTCATCGAATGCGGCAGCGGATTCGGCATCGAGCATGATGTCGATCGCTCCGACGGGCATTTCGGGCAGCTGGATCGGAATGAGTGATGCGCCGAGTTTCTTCAATACGACCAGGACAGAATCATTGAACTCTTTGCCGTCCTGTGAACTGTCGAAATCAGATTTCAAATAACCGATACGGAGATTCTTCAATTGGGTCTTTTTCGGTTCATAGGTGAACGGAAGATCGTACAACGTCTGATCATTCGTATCGGGACCATAGATCGCATTGAACACGAGAGCGCAATCCTCAACAGAACGGCAGATCGGTCCGAGCTTGTCCATGCTCCAGCTCAGCGCCATTGCGCCGTACCGGCTCACTCTTCCGTAGGTCGGACGGAGTCCTGTTGTTCCGCAGCGTGTAGACGGAGAGACGATAGAGCCGTACGTTTCTGAACCGATCGCGAATGCGAAGAGTCCGCCCGCAGTGCCGGACGCAGAACCTGCCGATGAACCGCTGGACCCCTGCGTTGTGTCCCAAGGATTTTTCGATTTCCCTCCGAACCAGACATCGCCCCACGCCAGTTCACCCATTGCCGTCTTTGCGATCAGCACCGCGCCCGCTTGTTCCAGCCGTTTGATGACCGTTGCATCCTCATCGATCACCTGATCCATGAACGGGACGGAACCCCAGGTTGTCGGATACTTCTTCGTCGCCAGCAGATCCTTTGCGCCGTATGGAATTCCGTGCAGTGGTCCGCGGTATTTTCCTGCTGCGATCTCTTTATCCGCTCTGCGTGCCTGCGCCAGTGCAAGTGAATCCGTCACAGTAATGATGCACTGCAGCATGGGACGGTATTTGTTGATCCGTTCCAGATATAATTTCGTCAGCTGTTCGGACGTGATCTTCCGTTCCTTGATAAGCGACGATAGTTCTGTAACGGAATAGAACGCGAGTTCATCACCCGTCTTCGGTATAGCAACATTCTTCTTTCCTTCGGGAGAAAAAATAGAGCGCTTCTTGTCGAACGTTTTCCCGAAAGGAATTGGATTGAACAGCATCGCCGGAACAACACTGTTGGGAATCGGCAGAGTGCGAAGTTCCTGAAAATGTTTCAGTGCACCGCTAACATCGCCAAGCAGCGATTCACGTTTGGCGTCATTGAATTTGAGTCCGATCAATTTTTCCGCGGACTGGATGTCGCGGATGGTGATGGTATCCTGCGCAAATACTTGTGCAGAAAGCACAATGCAGAGGAATAGAAATATTCTCATGAAGACTTCCGGGTTTAATTTATTTACGTTCTGTCCAATAATAAGGATTGCGTGAATTATGCATCACTGCTAAAACTATTATATCCTGACCATCGATCTTGAAAATGATGCTATATTTGAAAGATTGGAATAGACAACGGCGGCAGTTAAAATCAATTGGTGTCCAGGCGGTCGGCTGCGTTTCAATGATGCGGATGCAACGTTCAAATTCATTTATAAAGGAATTGCTCACTGCTCCCGAAATTGTGGAGAAATATTCGACAGCCGTAAGAAAATCCTGCCTTGCTCCGGCGTGGATACGAACGTTCATTGACGGCTTCTGTCCCTCGCCTCTCTTATCACGTCGTTCACTTCGTAGACCGAAGCATTTCCTTCCTTGTATTCCCGAAACCGTTTATCGGATAATGCAGCCCATGCTTTGACCAATTCAGTTTCTGATAATCCGAGGACGCTCAGTTCGAGCTGTTCAGCCAGCATTTCGCGCTCTTTGGGAGGAAGATGTAAAGCGTCACTGAGTAATGATTCATAGTTGGGGGACATGGTTGCTCCATTTTATCTTAAATCGAAATATTCAACATATTATTATTACTGTTTATGCTTAGGCCACAAAGGCACGAAAACACAAATTATGGAAAAAATACTACCACAAAAAAAATAGTACGCAAAAATATGATCTTTTGTGGAATTTTGTGTCTTCGTGCCTTGGTGGCAGAAAGCGGAAATGCTGAATAACTAATGTAAATCTAATACCTAAGGTGTTGATATTCAATGTGTCATCGCAGATCCAGCCGCATCGTCTGCACTTTGTCCCGATAGAATCCGAGCGAGCGGAGCAATTCGGCGGACCCTGATTCCGACGGACGAAGATCGTTCACATATTCCGTTACGATGTCGTTCTTTTCGGGATACGAATTCCGAAGATGATTGACGAAGTTCATCAGTCCCGCCTGTATGCGTTCTGCGGCAGCGGATGGGTTCACGAAGTATATCCGGAGTCCCATATTCTCGATCCACACGATCGGAACTCCGCCGTCCAAGATAAGATAATTTCCCGCCATTCGGGAAAATTTTGGATGAACTCTATCAAGTTCCTGTGTGAACGGATCGATTCCGGTACCGAACGGATTCGCCGCGTCGCATGCATTCAGCACAACCGGCGGTTCATCCTTTGCAGGTACGGACTTGATCTCGTCGAGCATCGTTACCGCATCCGGTAAAGCGAACTGCATTCCGGAAAGTCCTTCCACGAAATATCCGCGCCGGATCTCACCGCGCATTTCCATCCGCTGGAATTCCATCGCAAGAGATGTCCACGGTAGAAGATTCTCCTCACGCTTTGCCACTTCACGGGCGACAATACCGTAGCGGAGCAGCAGCTGTTCCGCCTGCCGTCTGATCTTCTCGTTCTCCGTGACCGATGCTCCGAGGATGCTTTTCGTGTGGACGAGTGACCATCGTCCGTTCCAGCCCGGTACCTGCTTTAGTGCGGCCCGGACACTTTTGGAAGCGATCCTTTTGAGGGGATTTGTCCGGTAATTGACGATCTTTATTCTCTCGTCCGGTAGATGTAGTCCACCTTTAAGGTGGACTACATCTACCGCATCTTGGTCCCGGTACCGTTTCACATTCAGCGCTTCATCCGCGACATCGTTGGTGATCAATCCGCTCCAGAACAATTCGGCAACAGCGCGGTTGATAGCGGCAAGTGTATAATTCGTATGTTCCCTCAGATCCGAAAGGAATGACGCTCCGTTCTCTTTCAAAAACTGATAGATCTCAACTGCGTGTTTGGAAAGTTCCTCAGGAAAGGGCGATTGCTGAACAGCAAAATAACTTCCGTCACCCCGGGCGATCCATTCAGAACGTCCGGAAGGATTTCCGATACAGAAATATTCTCCACGCTGCGTCAGTTGACGGAGCATCGTGCCGTTGTAATGATCGATCCTCGTCTTGAAGATCTCCGCTTCCCACAGTTCCGAAGCGAGCGCATATCCTTCAAAAGTATCGAGGAGATTCTTCAATCCTTCTTCGTCACGTTCGCGGGATGCTTGGTCGCGGTGCTGCCAACGCAGGAGCAGCCGCGTGAAGTCAGCGATGGTGGCCGGTTTGATCTCTTTGCGGAGCATGGAAATGGACGCGCGGTGGATCCGTTCGAAGTTCGGACGGTAACACCATTGTTCCTCGCTGCTCTCTTCGGTCAATTGACCGGTGATGAGATTCTCGGACTTCTTTAACGACATCAGAATATCACTGCATTCATCCTGCGAAATGGAATACCGTTCAGCTATATTTTGTGCCGTCAACACACCATGCGATCTCAGCATCCGCATCACGACATAACGAAGTGATTCTTCCCGTTCGAATTCTGCAGACCGGAAGGACTCAGGAAGAGAAGCGATGACCTCATCCGAAATAACGGAGAATGGACGATAGAGCGGGATCTCTTCGCCGGAAATGAAATACTCTTTACCGCCGATAGTGATCGGAGCAATGATCTTCCGTTCAAGCAGCTGATCGACGAATTCTTTCTGCTGTATCCGTTCCTGCAGTTCCGATCCGGTCAGTTCACCCAATCGCAGGAAGACATCCATCAATTCTTCGGCGGTCCGTGCACGGCGGGTTAGGGAAGTATACTGCAGCTGTTCTTCCACTTTTGCGACCGCATCCTTCCGCACGACCGATTTCACGCTGTCGAGATTCACCACTTCGGAGATCAGTTCCCTGTTGAGCAGCGCGAAGTTCTGCTGCGCATTCTGTTTCGGATCGTCCCACTGATACATATACACCGCTGCAAAATCGAACAGCAGCGTGGAAGCGAACGGCGACGGCGTCTCGTTCTGCACTGTGTGAATGCGGATGTCATTCGATTCGATCGCCGTCATGATCTCCTTGAAATGTTCAAAGTCGAGTACGTCGGTGAGACATTCGCGGATGGTCTCGATGACGATCGGAAAATCGTTGTACTGCCTAACGATCTGCAGCAGGTCCGCGGATTTCAACCGCTGCAGAAAGAAGGGACGACGTTTCCCGGGCGAACCTTTCGGCAGCAGCAGTGAGCGTTCCGCATTCTGCCTGAACAATGCGCCGAATAACGGGGAAGAAGGTATCTCTTCCAGAATGATCTGTTGCGCAAATTCGGGCGTTATTTGGGAAAAAAGATCGAGCGGGAGCCGTTCAGCATCCGAACAGCGGAAGAGAATTCCGTCATTATTATAGAGCATTTGCACATCAATGTTCAGCCGCTGTTTCAGCACATACGTCAGCACAATGCCGAGGAGTCCGTTCACTCCTTTGCCGTAGCAGGAGTGGACAACAATACGCGGGTCGCCGACCTCATCCCTGAATCCTTCCACG
>CALROS020000169.1:0-4898 GCA_943369855.1 Chitinophaga pinensis
CAGGGAACGGTGGAAGAACTGCTGAAAGCGAATGCAAATAACATATTCATAAAAATTTCGCCGGTGAAACGTGCCGCCGGCATCCTTGAAACAATGAAGACGGTCTCCGGCATCCAGGTGACGGAAGACGGCATCAACGCCAAGATCGATCCGAAACATGTTCCGTCCGTCATCAAAGCGCTGGTCGATGCGAAGTGTAAGATCTTTTCCGTTGAACCGAAACACAGCTTGGAAGATTACTTCCTGGAAAAGACCACGGAGAACTAACTGTATCAGTGGTTTTTCCGACATTTGTTTTTCTTTGTCATTCCGAGCGGAACCCGAAGGGTGACGCGAGGAATCTGACACTACGATCAGATTCCTCGACTCGATGATGGAAAGATATCAGATCGAGTCTCGTCACAACGTGACCACCTGGCCCTTAGGACCTTTGGGGGAATGACAAACTACACTTGTTTTGTAATCTTGTAATCCAGCAATCTTGCAATAGTATAATTTTTTGATTTTGTCATTACAAAATTTTTCTATTTCTTCTATGCTCAACCTCATCTACTGGGAACTCTTCAAGACCTACTCCAAATGGCGGACCTATATCGGCTTCATTGCCGTTGCCGTGCTCATCCCAGTCATTATGTGGATCATGTGGATGGAGGGAGGAAAATTCATCACGTATCAGCTGAAGACGCTCCAATCGGAATTCCTTATCACCGGGAATCTCTTCAACGGCTGGGTGATAGCTCAGTTGATCATGAACGGTCTCTGGGTGCACGTGCCGACGCTCATTGCACTTGTCGCCGGTGATCAGCTCGCTGGTGAGGCCACATCGGGAACATTCCGTTTGATCCTGATCCGTCCCGTTTCCCGTACACGCATTCTGAATGCGAAATATCTCGCAACACTCATCTATACGGCGTCGTTGGTGACCGTCATCGCGCTCTTTTCGCTGGGACTCGGCCGGCTGATCTTCGGCACCGGAGATCTGATCGCCTTCGATAAGGACGGCATCACCATCCTTCCGGAATCGGACCTGCTCATTCGATTCGTCTTTGCGTATGCACTCGCCATCTGGTCCATGTTCGTTGTTGCTTCGCTCGCGTTCTTCGTCTCATCCTTCGTGGAGAATGCCATCGGACCGATCATCACCACCATGACCGTGATCGTCATTTTTCTCATCATCTCGAATCTTCCGGTGGATTCCGTTGAAGGGATCAAACCGTGGCTCTTCACCACACACATGAATGTATGGCAGCAGGCGTTCCGCGATCCGTATGATTGGGACAAGATCCGCGATTCCGTTCTCGCGCTCGGCGCCAACAGTCTGTTCTTTTGGTCGGTAACATTATTCATTTTCAGACGCAAAGATATTCTCACATAATCGAAGGAAGACCATGTCATTTCAGGAAAGAGTACAGGAGGTCAAAGAAGGATTCCATCCGTCGTTCTGGGTGGCGAACGGAATGGAACTGTTCGAGCGTCTCGCGTATTACGGTCAGCAGATCGTCTTTATGGTGTACGTTCGCAACAGTCTCGGTTTCACCGAAACGCAGGCCGGCACACTCTCCGGTATCTTCGGCGGACTGATCTACCTGCTGCCGATCCTCGGCGGAACGCTCGCCGATAAATGGGGATTCCGCCGTGCATTCAACATCGCCTTCACCATTCTCGGTCTTGGATATTTTCTCATCGGTTCGGTCGGCATGTCCGCTTTCGCAGGGATCTACACCGGAATGTCCACCTACTGGCTGCTGCTGGCGTTCCTCATCTTCACCGCATTCGGCGGTTCGTTCATCAAACCGTCAGTACTCGGGACTGTCGCCGTTACATCAACGGAGAAGACCAAGTCACTCGGTTTCGCCATCTATTACTGGCTGGTGAATGCTGGCGCGATGATCGGACCGACCATCGCTTACTTCGTCCGTGACAGTTTCGGGAATCAATATGTCTATCTCGTCTCCTCCATCAGCTGCTTTGCCATGCTCATCGTCAACCTTTTTCTGTATAAGGATGTCGTGCATGAAAAGAACGAGGTCGCCGAAACACTCGGCAAGAAATTGTCGAATCTTGTCGTTGTGCTTGGAAATTTCAAGTTCATCATCTTCCTGCTCATCTATTCACTCTACTGGGTCATATTCTGGCAGGAATTCATCATCGTTCCTTATTATATCACGGACTATATCGGGAAGGAAGCTCCGTATGAGATCGTCCAGTCGTGGGCAGGAGCCGGTGCCATCATTCTTCTGCAGATACCGATCAACCGTCTCACAAAGAATATTCCGACCCGGACGGCGATCCTCACAGGATTCGCTGTGTCGTCGCTGATCTGGATCATCATTGCCATCCATCCTTCCATCCCGACCATCGCGGCTGGGATCGTTGCCTTCGCCATCGGCGAAATGATCCAGGCTCCGCGCTACTATGAATATATTTCGGAGATCGCACCGAAAGGTCAGCAGGGATTGTATCAGGGATATGCGTTCCTTCCCATCGCTATCGCGCGGTTCGTCGGCGACCCGTTCGGAGGATGGATCTATCAGACATCCAAAGCATCGGGGAATCCCTCGAACGTATGGTTCTCCATGATCGCGATCGGCATCACAGGTACGGTACTCATGGCGATCTATAATAAGGTCATAGCACGGCAGGAAGCGAGAGCATGATGATGAAACAAATGGACCGGGCATCGATCGCTGTCGTTCGCCGTCTGATATTGGTGTGCGGCATTCTGCTGTTCTCTGTTTCACTGACCGCTTTTGCACAGACATTGACGGCGGAAAAGATCCTGCTGAATGTGAAAGCCAATTTCGATGCCGTAAAGGATTATTCAGCCATGCTCACCGCGAAAGTGGATATGGAACGGCTGCGCGTGCCGGAGATGAACGTGAAGATCTATTTCAAACAGCCGAATAAGTTCAAGACCGAATCGAAGAACACCTCGTTCCTTCCGAAGAACATGTTCGATCTGAATCCTGGCGACCTGCTGAATAAATTCGATGCATCGCTGATGGGTACAGAGACCACGGATGGAAAGACACTTTACAAGATCCGGCTTGTCACAAAACCGGAGAAGCGCAAACCGGTCCGCGAAAGTTTCGTCTGGGTGGATGCGAAGATGTGGACCATCACCCGGCTCGAAGCGTTCCCCACCGAAGGAAGGAAGATCGAACTTGATGTGGAAAGTGCGATGATCGACGGGAAATTCATCCTTCCGTCCATGATCTCCGCTCATTTCGACTTTGACCAGAATGCCGATTCGCTGTCGGAGAAGATCTACAGTCCCAACCGCATGCCGAAAAAAGGCAGCGTCGTTCTGAAGTATTCCGACTACGAAGTGAACAAAGGACTCTCAGACGAATTCTTCGATCAGAAGGAAAAGAAATAACAATCTAAACGTTTGAAAAACCACCGCGAGCACCTCAAATCAAGAATCATCAGTCATCCTGAAGGAGTTCTCATAATTTTTTCCAAAAGAACGACTGAAGGATCCAGAATAAAATATTTTATCTCTGGATTCTTCGCCCTCGTTCCGCTCGGACTCAGAATGACTGAACAACAGAATCATTGGTCATCTTGAGGGAGTCCTCAACGTTTTTTCATAAGGACGACCGAAAGATCCAGATCGTTATTATTTTGAACGGTAAGACTTTCAATTAGCTAACTGCTTTAGGTGCTCTGGATTCTTCAGTCGCTTCGCTCCTTCAGAATGACAACTGCAAAAAGAATTCTCAACATTTTCATTACTATGATGCCCAAGGATACAAAAAAAATAATTTTCAACTTATTAATCACAAACAAAAAAAGCCGCTCATTGAGCGGCTTTTCTGTTTTAGATCTCTATTGGATCAGCAGAGTTAATTCTTCTGCTTCTCCATCATCTGAATGAATTTCGAGAAGAGATAATCCGAATCGTGTGGACCGGGGGATGCTTCGGGATGGTACTGCACGCAGAAGACAGGATGGTTCTTGTGTTCGAATCCTTCTACCGTTTGGTCGTTCAGATTGATATGCGTCAGTTCTACCTGCGACTGGTCCATCGATTTCCAGTCCACCGCAAAGCCGTGATTCTGCGACGTGATCTCGATGATGTTCGTCTTCAGGTTCTTTACCGGATGATTTCCGCCGCGGTGACCGAATTTCAATTTATAGGTCTTCCCGCCGAGTGCGAGTCCCAGCAACTGATGACCGAGACAGATACCGAAGATCGGCTTCTTTCCGATCAGTTTTTTGATGTTCATTATCGCATATTTCACCGCATCCGGATCACCGGGACCGTTCGAGAGAAAGATACCGTCCGGTTCCATCGCAAGTACATCCTCAGCAGAGCAGCTCGCCGGAACGACCGTCAGATCGCATCCGTAGGTTGCAAGCCGGCGGAGAATGTTCTGTTTCACGCCGTAGTCGAGCACGACCACTTTATATTTCGCATTCCGCGTTTCGCCGTTCTTCGTTGTGAGAGCGAAGGATGTTGTATCGATATCGCTCCATCGGTACTGCTTATTCGTCGTCACTTTTTTGGCAAGGTCCTGCCCGCTCATTTCCGGCGATGCTTTTGCTTTCGCAATAAGTGATGCATCATCAAGATCGATGGTGGAGATCACTCCGCGCATCGCGCCCTGTGAGCGCAGGATCTTCGTGAGCATGCGCGTATCGAGTCCCTGAATCGCGAGGATGTTGTTCTTCTTCAGCCAGTCGCCGAGCGACGAGTTCGCGCGCCAGTTGCTGTGGAAATCGAAATATTCCTTCACAATGAATCCGCTCACTTGCGGCTTCACGGATTCCACATCGTCCGGATTCACACCGTAGTTCCCGATGAGCGGATAGGTCATCGTCACGATCTGTCCCGCGTAGGACGGATCGGTGAGGATCTCCTGGTATCCCGTGAGGCTCGTATTGAAACAGAC
>CALROS020000170.1:0-4881 GCA_943369855.1 Chitinophaga pinensis
GCTTCCTGACGGCGTTACCGTTCATCCTCTTCCAGACGACGGCGTTCTTCCTGAACACGGAGCATCTCGTCCTCCGCCGCAATGATCCGTTTCTCGCAGGCAAGAACCTCTTCGCTGGTCGGATCGATGAAGTACGCCTGCGTGATCACACGGAGCGCTTCGGTGAATTTGTTGAGCGCAAGATATTCCTCCGCCTTCTCGAGATTCTTCTTCACCGTCTGCCGGACGATCTCCGCTTTCTTCTTCTCCTCTTCGACCTGCTGTTTCCGCTGAGCGATGTTCTCTTCCTGTTTCTTCGCCTGCGCTTCGCGGATCTTCCAGTTGAGACTGAGCACTTCTTCGTTGAGCGGATCGAGCACCATCACGAACGCAAGCTGACTGAGCGTCTCTTCGATACGGCCGTCGGCGAAGAGTCCGCGGGCGATCTGAAGATATTCACGGATCTTCTGCATCCTCGCCTGTTTGTGCGCCTCTTCCCGCTGCTGTTCTTCACGGAGTTTCTGCTCCCGCCGCTGCTCTTCCCACTGCAGGAACAGTTTCTCTTTCCGTTTTCCCTCTTCCATCTGCTTCACGCGGTTGAGCGATTCCTGCTGTTTGTTGAATGCATCCTGCGAAGCTTTGATCTCCTCTTCCACCTGAATGATGCGTTCATCCGTCGGGTCGAGCATGAACGCGCGCGCCACTTCGTTTAGCGCATTGTGGAAATCACTCTGCTGCTGGAGCGTGCGGGCGCGCTGCAGATAATCCGAGATCCGTTTGGCGATGCCGCGGATGCGCATCTGTTCGTCGAACTTCTGTTCCTCTTCCTGTTTCCGCTGAAGGGCAAAGACCTCTTTTTGTTTATAGGCGGATACCGCGCTGCGCTTCACCTCTTTGATGGCGAGATCGAGGATCTTTTCCAGCGTCGGCATCAGCTGCTGGATGACCATCTCTTTGGAGCCGGCATCCGTCTCATCGGTCTGCTTCATCAGCACGGATCGGACGTATTCCTCATACGCTCGGGCGTACATGATGGTGGGATTCCGCTCGCGCGCGCGCAGGATCTCATCCAATGCCGACTGGATATCGCCCTGACGGATGAACTTATCGGCATTCTTGAGGAATGCGATCACTTCCGTGAGGTGTTCGGCGCCGATTATTTTTTGAGAGAGATTCTGCATTGATGGCGGATCGGTTATCGTCCTGAATATTGCATTCGGTCTTTTGTCACTATTCGGTGGAAACAACAAACCCCGCGTGGGGCGGCGGGGCTTGTGTGTGCTGCTTCATCGCGTTCGTGTTCCCTGATGTGCAGCAGAGATCATTGTTTCTTATTCTTATTGAGCAAGGCCTGAGCTGCACGAAGCCGCAGCCGCAACGTACTCTCTTCGTTCTTCACGAATTTTTCCGGCGCGATCTCTTCCGCCATCTTCAGCACGTTCTTGTGCGGTGTTGCTTTGAACGCTTTGCTCCGTTCGATCGCTTTCTCCAGTGTATGCGAGATCTGATCCTCCGGCATCGGTTTCACCAGATAGCGGAACACGTTCAGCTCGTTGATGGAACGGATGGCGAGCTGCGCATCCTTCACCTCTGTAAGGATCACGGAGACGGTGTTCGGATATTCGCGGCGGACCGTATCGAGGAAGCTGACTCCGTCCACATCGCCGAAGTTGATGTTGCTGACGATAACGGAGACAGGTTTCTTCGCCATTTCCTGGAATGCGGCATCGATGGAATTCACCGCCACTGCATTAAAGGAACTGCCGTACTTGTCCACCAGTTTGCCGGTCTCTTCTTCGCTGTAATCCACGAAGAGCACGGTGGGACTCTCCTCTTCCACTTCGATATGTACACGGTGACCGGAGGCGGGATGTTCTTCCGTCACTTCGTCCTCCACTTTCTGCATTTCTTCTTCCTGCAGTTTGGATACCTTGTCGTAGATCTCCACGCCGAGTTTCACCACATAGAGCATGAACTCGCCCTGCCACGGCTTGTTGATGAAACGGAACACTTCGCCCGCATTCACCGAACCGATGATGGCATCAAGATCGGAATATCCGGTCAGCAGCATACGCACGCTGTTGGGACTGATATCCTTCACCTGCCGGAGCAGTTCATGACCAAGCATGCCGGGCATTCTCTGGTCGCTGACAATGACCTTGATCGGGACGGACTTGATGATCTCAAGAGCGTCGAATCCGTTCTCGGCAAGATAGACCTTGTATTTGCTTTTGAACAGCATGTTGAGCGACGACAGGATCATCGGTTCGTCGTCCACGAACAGGATGTTCGATTTTTCTTCAGGGGGCGGTAAATTGATCTTCATACATTCTCCTTACGCTTCAATAATTTCAGTTCATCAAATGCTGTTTCGTTATGCTGTCGCTGTCCGAGCGGCGCGCGGCTGAACGGTGGGGATGCGGACGTAGAAATCCGTGCCGCGTCCGACTTCGCTCTCGACCTTAATGGAGCCACCGTGCTTCTCGATGATCTTGTACGAGATGGAGAGTCCGAGTCCTGTGCCTTCGCCGATCTTCTTGGTGGTGAAGAACGGTTCGAAGATCTTTCCGAGGTTCTCTTTCGGGATACCTTTTCCGGTATCGGAGATCTTCACAACGGCCATGTCGGGATTGCCCGGTTCCTTGTACGTGCGGATGGTGATCGTTCCCTGACCTTCGATCGCCTGTGCGGCGTTCGTGAGCAGGTTCAGAATGACCTGGTTGTATTGCGCCGGGTAGCATTCCGCCGTCAGGTTCGGCTGGAAATCTTTCTTCACAACTGCTTTGTTCTTGATAACGTTATTGGCGATGACGAGTGTTGCGTCGAGTGCGTTGTTCAGATCGACTTTCGCAAGATCCGCTTCGTCCAACCGAGAGAATTCGCGCAGGTTGCGGATGAGTTCCTGGATACGGTCCGTACCGACGAGCGCCTGCGATAACATGGTCTTACTGTCCTCAAGAACGGTATTCTTTTCGAGTTCGGTGGAAACATTGGCAAGGTCCGTTACGGTCTCTTCGAGTCCGTCCTCAACGCCGTTCACGAGTATGTCGAGCAGTTTACGATATTTTTCAACGAATTCGTTGATCGTCTGCTGGTTACTGATCATCATTTCGATATTGTTCTTCACATATCCGAGCGGAGTATTGATCTCATGAGCAAGGCCGGCGACCATCTGTCCGAGGGACGCCATCTTCTCTCCCTGCACAAGAGCGGTCTGTGTTTCGCGCAATTGTCTGTTCGTTGTTTCCATCTGGATCCTGTTATCTTCCAGTTCTTTATTACGGGAAAGCAGACTGAGCGCGATGGCGTTGAACGACCTGCCCACGCGCCCCAGCTCATCCTTGGTTTCCACCTCGACCACCTCGGTGATCTTACCCTCATTCAGCTGCGTTGCCACACCTTCCAGCGTGCGCACCGTATCGATCACTGAGCTGTAGAATCCGCCGAGCAGGTAACCTACGAAAATAAGAACGAGGACCGTGCCGGCGATGTAGATGAGCACTTGGTTCTGCAGACTTTTGATGCGGACCTCAATGAGGTTCTTCAGGATGGGAAGCTGGATGTCGAAGACTTCCAGTCCGGCTTTGATCGGACGGTCGAGCACGTTCAGATCGACTCCGCGCGATACACGGAGACTGTCATCGAGGATCTCGGATTGCAGCAGCTCGATGTATTGATCGCTCGATGATTTCAGGTCCACATAGGACGGTTCGACGATCGGCGAGACGGGCTGATTGTAGGTGTTGATACGGTTAACGGCGTCCGCGATATCGGCCATGAGCGGCTGGATGTTACCGGCTTGAACGGTGAATGCAGTGCGCTGTTCCGGTGAAAGTTTCGGTGTCTTTGCAGCGATCCTCAGCAGGTTCTTTGACTGACCCAATGCTTCGGTCAGCTGCAGAACTTTGAAGTTCGTGATGTTCATCAGATAGTATGTTTCGATATCCGTGTCCAGCGTCAGGTTCGAGTTGTCCGCCACGTCCACCATTAGTGCAAGCGCATCGCTGATAAGTTTATTATGGAGCTCTTCACTCTTCTCCATCTTGTGGGTGAACGCACGGCTCTTCAGGTTCTTCCAGTCGATCTTGATATTCTTCCACTGTTCCCTTACCGCAAGAGCGTCGCCGTACTGCGTATCGGCGGAATCCACACTGAGTACCGAGAGTTCGATCTCCTGCTGTGCTTTCAACATCATGGCTTCAGCCGTGGAATCTCCCAAAAAGTACTGGACGGAATTCTCACGATGGACCTGCACCTTCTCGTAGAACTGACGGAGAGAAGAGTTGTAGGAGATACCGGTCAACTCCTTCTGTGAATACTGCACGTCCTTATTGATCTGTGTGGTAACAACATACAGAAGACTGAAACTCGGTATCAACAGCAGCAATGCTACGATGGCGAATTTCTGCAGATAGTTGAGGCGGTTCATCAGTAACGCACCCAACTTGAAAATTGCTTGTCTCATATGAAACCCCGATAGGTTATAGGAATTGGTAAATTATACTAATACACTTATGCCGCTGCCGAGATCTTTTGGATCACGTCGATCACACGGTCGAATTCGATTGACTTATCAAAGAAGAAGTCCGCCCCTTCCTCGAAACATTTTTTCTTGTACTCTTCCTGCGCGTAGTTTGTCAGCATGATCACTTTGCTGGTGACGTGTTTGCCGCGGATATTCTTCAGCACATGGATGCCGCTGCCGCCGGTGAGGAAGATATCGAGGATGACCACATCGGGTTTCGTGCGGACGATCGATTCGGTGGCAGCGAGCGGATTGTCGGCATAGCCGACGATATTGATGGAAGGAACTTCCGACAACATTGAGGTGAGACGGTCCCGAACGATCTCGGAGTCATCCACAATGAAGACGTTCACAGTTCGTATGTTCTCGAGTGTTTG
>CALROS020000171.1:0-4811 GCA_943369855.1 Chitinophaga pinensis
ATTGAACGTTTTCACAATGGATTTAGCCACTTTTTGCGCTACGGTCATCAATTCGCCCAATTCCGATTCTGGGACCTCAAGGAAATTCTTGTATTCCTTCTTCGGTATCACTAACGCATGACCGAAATGGATGGGCATGATATCTATTATAGAGATGACATTGTCGGTCTCATAAAGGATCTCGGCCGGGATCTCTCTGTTGATGATCTTGGTGAAAATTGTGCTCATTATTGTTCCGGAGTGAATGGTGAATTACTACGGAGAGAAAGTAGACAAAAAAATATCACGAAGAAAGCGGAAAAAAGAGTGGGGAATTTAAAGGGAAAAATCTCTATATTTCGAAAATTAATTGTTTTTGGTTGGATTGTGCGCGGTAAAGGACCTCCAAGTCGGTTTCTCCTGACGGCTGAAATAACGGAAGAAGGTCTTCAGCACAATGCCCCATGGACATTATCAGCGATCAAAAGGCCGTAGTAAAAAGTTTCCCGGGTGGCGGCAGTATCGTTGTTCATAGCACAGTTATCACCTAACAAACTCTAAGGATTAATTTTTATGAAAAAGAAACAAGCTGTATCGTTATTATTTTTGATGTCGCTCTCGCTCGTGTTCTTTGGTTTTGATTGCTCGCAATTCATGACGACCGGAAACTTGGCGTTGAGCCAGGCGGTCGATCCGAAGACCTCCGCTGCCGACCGCCTTAAATTGTTCGCGAAAGCAGATTCATTCTTCACGCTGGAATCAAAAGCGAATCCGAAGAATGAGATGGCATGGTTCCGTATGGGACAGGCACGGTATGAATTAAAACGCTATCTCGGAATGAAGGAAGCGTTCGACAAAGCGATCGAGGTCTCCAATGCGCACAAAAAAGAGATCGACAACCTGCTCTTTCAGGCATGGGCGATGAATGTGAACCGCGGCAGCAATCTCTATAATGATTCTGATGTTCCGGATTCATTGAAACTCGCGATCGAGTACCTGGAGACTTCCACCAAACTGATGCCGGACAGCATCCAGGGATATTATAATCTTGCCGTCACCTACATCAAAATGGGGGACGAAAAATCGGCTGAGAAGATCTTCGAGACCACCTTCAATAAATTCAAGGATATCAAGTCAGCGAAGAGCCTCGGCAGACTTCCGCTGAATCGTGCGATCAAACTGCAGGAAGAATTCATGCAGGATAACAAGGATGTGATGGAAGAATGGAACAAGATCAAATCGCTGTATGTCGGAATGAATTCGTCCGATGTCACATATTATCTCGGCCAGCCCACCACAAAGAAGCCGCTCGCAGCGAAAGCCGGAGCGAAGAAAGACAAGAACAAACCGGCTGATGAAGAATGGAATTTCCAGAAATACAATCTCTCCGTGGAAGTCTCCGGCGACAAAGTGACCAAGCTGACATCGAAATATGTTCCCCAGGTCGATTCTACTAAATATAGAAGTTCGATGGTCGAGTATGACCGCGCGATCGCTGTCTATGCGAATGCGAACAAGACCTTCAGCAACGATGCAGAGATCACTGACAACCTCTCCATTGCCTACATCCAGTCCGGAAAACGCGATCTTGCCAAGGCATTCCTTCTTCAAAAAGTGGAAAAGGACCCGTCAAACAAATATGACCGCTACACCCTCGGCGTATTCTATCTGAAGGATAAGAAATTCCAGGATGCGATCAATGAGTTTGAAGCAGCGGTTGCACTCGATCCCGAATTCTTTGATGCGATCTATAATATCGGCGCAACATATGTTGATTGGGCCAATGACGATCTGGAAGCCAATAAGAAGAAGAATTCCGATGATAAATCATATGTGGAGAAGTACAAAAAGGCAGTTCCGTATCTGGAGAAGTTCGCAGAGAAGAACAGCGATAAGCTGAGCATCTGGGACCTGCTCGGACAAGTGTACGCGAATGCAGGACAAGTGGACAAAGCGGATAAGGCCTTCAAAAAGGCGGATGAGATCCGTTCAGGAAAGAATTAATCAATGCATTAACCTCCCGAAAACCGACGCTGACCGCGCCGGTTTCGGGAGTTCTTATTTTTACTACGGAGTATTATGAGCAATCAGCCGCCGCAACCGCCCCAGCAGATCAACATTGAATTAGGGGAAAAAGAAGCAGAAGGGATCTATTCCAATCTTGCCATTATCACGCACTCTCCGGCGGAATTTGTCATCGATTTCACGAGGATCCTTCCGGGCGTTCCGAAAGCGCGTGTGCAGGCCAGAGTGATCATGACACCTCAGCATACAAAATTGCTTCTCAATGCAATAAAGGATAATATCCAGAAGTATGAAGAAAAATTCGGTGAGATCAAGATCCATGGGGAAGAATCATCGAATCCGTTCGGTTTCCAGATCCCGCCGAAAGACGAGAAGGTCCACTGACGTGTGAGCAGAGCCACACACTGTTCGGAGAAAACTTTACAAGTTTGCAATTACCGTAACGATCTGCCGTATTCCGCGGCGCTACCGTACCATTCCAAAATAAACGATAGGGGAGAGTTCATGAACACCTCACCGTTCAGAATCCATCAGCGATTAATGAATGCGTTATTCATCCTATTCTTGACAATTCCGTTGGCGGATTGCGTCAAGATCCCGCCGGAACCCGTCATTCCGGAATGGGAGACACCGATCAATCTTACACTGCTGAACAAGACGTTCACCTTCGCAGATCTGGTCAGGAAGGATTCCAAGTTCGATACAACATCGCGGGATCAGAACAATAATGCGATCATTCTGTACCGTCCCACCGAGAATGCGCTCGGTTCCCAGCAAGGGGTCCCTTCATCGGCCTTCAACATGCCGTCACCGAAAGGTAATACCATCCAGCAGGATATCGGTGTTGTGCCGATCGATATCGGAACACCTCCGACATTCAGTCTTACTTCCGCACAGCTCGGTATCAATTCGGCGAACCTCAACCCGTCATTCCCGAATCAGACAGTGAGTCTTTCGGCGGCGCAGCTCAGCATTCCGACCGGCGTACCGCTCGTTGCGGAGATCCCCTCCATTCCGCTCGACATGAATTTCGGCGATACAACGAAATTCGCGTACATCACTTTTGCGAACGGAACAATGAGTCTCAAATTCACCAATAATTTTCCGTTCAATATCCAGTTCTCCGGTAATCAGATCCGTCTGCTGAATTTTAATAAGCCGGCCGATACATCCGAGGTCGTTGCTGTATTCACATTCTCCGGCGTCATCAATGCCGGTACGACGTCAACATCGACACCGGTCAGTTTGTCCGGGAAGAAAATGGATGGTATCCTGAAACTCAAGGGGACAATGGCAACATCGAATGCTATTGGAAAGACCATCTCGGCAAGCAATAATCTTTCCGCCGAAGTCTCCATCACCGGAGCCCAGATCCAGTCCATGGTTCCGGATCCCGCACCGCCGGTCGCACTCAACCAGGTGTTCGGAGATTCAACCGGATATAAATTCATCGTGTTCGAAAGCGGTCAGATGAAATTGACCATCAACAATACGTTCCCGTTCGATATTCAGTTCACGGGGAATACCGTGCAGCTAGTGAACTTCAAGGATACGACACAGGTGGTCGGTAATTTTGTGTTCCCCGGATCGATAGCAGCGAACTCAACGGTATCATCGAACATTGTGTTGCTGGCAAACAAACGGATGGACGCGGTCCTGAAACTGAAGGGGAATGTGACCCTTTCCAATTATTTTGGAAAGAATATCGTCGGCACCGAGAAACTGACCTCAACTCTTGCCCTGACGGACGGGTACCTGCAATCCGCTTCTGTCAGCACGATCAATTTCAATCCGACAAGTGTTCTGGCTGTGCCGGATTCCGCGGTGAAGCTGGATGACAGCATCAAAGTGAAATTGGCAAAATTCGAATCGGGAGGAATGAAGATCCGGATCGTGAACAAAGCGGCACTGAAACTGAGCGTGAAATTCGGGATTTCAGAACTGACCGATAATCTCAACGGCGGTAAGGAATATAAACTTCCCGGTACCGATCCGGTGACGGGAATCTTACAGATCGCACCGGGAGATTCTCTCGTCGCTACGATCGATATGAAGAATGTTTCTTTTGTGTCCCGCGAACGGTCGGGTCTTGATACGGTCGTGACAAAGTTCCTTCACTTCAGTCTTGAGATCAAGACACTGAAAGCGAGTTCCGGATATGTCACAGTGAATAAAACGGATCAAGTCATCGCGGATGTGCAGCCGTTCGGTTCATTCAAACTCGCTGAGGTCCAAGGTAAGATCCCGCCGCAGGTGTTCGCAATGAATACCGCGTATCCCGTCGGTATCGGTGATATCGGGGATAATCTTACGCTGAAGGGGATCAACAGCGCGATCAAACTTGATATCAATGTGCTGACCACCGGATTGTTCCCGACAGATGTGAATCTGTATGTCGTCCCCGTGAATAAAACCGGAGGATACGCTGATTCCGTGAAGATATCGAAACGGATCCTCCCCGGTGACCCGTCGGTGATCCAGATCGATACAGCATCGGTGAACAAACTGATGAACTCGTTCCTTGGAACACTTGGAGAACTTCCGTCAACGTTCATCGTTCGCGGAAATGTGGTGATGAATCCTATGGACCTTTACGGAGCAAATGATATCTTATCTCCGAAGTCAGGTGTCGGCAAGGTCGGCGTGAAGGACAGCATCCACGTGAAATTGAATTATGCGATCCCGGTCGCGATCGGGATCAAGGACGGAGTGCTGAAGAATCCTCCGACCGAATTCTCGCAGACCTTCAGCGATACAGCGCAGCTCGGTCTGATCAAGAACGGTAAGATCTATCTGGATGTGAAGAA
>CALROS020000172.1:0-4763 GCA_943369855.1 Chitinophaga pinensis
TGGCTTCTTTTCCGGGAAGCACACTCTCTACTTTTGTTTCGGTCAGTACTTCAATTCCGGATTTCTCGAAATTGCGGCGGAGTACTTTGGTGATCTCGCGGTCTTCGATCGGCAAGAGACTGTCCAGCATTTCGATGATGGTCACTTTCGATCCATACGCGTTATAGATGTACGCGAACTCAGAACCGATCGCACCTGACCCGATGATCACCATCCGTTTTGGAACTTCAGGAAGGACCATCGCTTCAGTGCTGGTAATGATCTGCTTATAGTCTACCGGAATATTCGGAAGGATACGCGGACGTGCACCGGTCGCAAGAATGATGTGTTTTGCATTGATCTTTTCTTTTTTACCGGCGGCATCCACTTCGATCACGCCTTTCGCAACGATCTTTGCCGTTGCATACATATGCTCTACCTTGTTCTTTTTGAAGAGGAATTCGATCCCTTTCGAACTCTTCGAGGAAATATCGCGGCTTCTTTTCACTGCTTTAGAAAAATCTGCTTTCAGATTATCAAAAGAGAATCCGAAATCATCAGCGTGTTTGAACGTCGTCAGCACTTCGGCATTCTTGATCAACGCTTTTGTCGGAATACAACCCCAGTTCAAACAAATTCCGCCAAGTTTGTCCTTTTCAATTACAAGAGTTTTTAATCCTAATTGTCCGGCACGAATACCGGCAACATATCCGCCCGGTCCGCCGCCGATCACAACAACGTCAAACTGTTTGTCTGCCATATAGTCCTTTCAAAAAAAGCCAAAAATTAAGAAAGAGGGGCATCCCCTCCATCTGTTAAGAAAAAAATTGTTTTCGGGTGATTATTAAAAATGATAGAGGTTTGAACATTTTCTCCGTTTCAATAATTTTGCCGGAAAATATACCGAATTTTGCCCTCAAAATCAATCAACCATTCCATGGTAAAACTGGTTCCATTTCAAAATGATAAAATTAACACCGAAATTTCTTGACTGGAGTAAACGAAATTTAGTATTTTGTATATAGTACAATAACAAATAGGTAACCCACGAACCATTGTTAGCATATTCGCGCGATGTTTGCTGCGAATGGAGAGTCCTTACTTTATGAGCAAGTCAAAATATGTAACACAGGTCTGTACTTCCTGCGGCAGAGAGTCAAAGATGGAGATCATCGGTGCCGTAGTTGGGGCAGAGAACAAAGTGTGGTACCGTTGTACTCGCTGTCATCACAGCATGATGCTCGACTCAGCCGCAAAGATCAAAGAAGACAATATCATCACCTATAACCGCGAAGAATGTGTCAATTACTCTCCGGAAAAAGTATTCAACGTCGGATCATCCATCTACCATACAGATTGGGATGACATGGGAAAGGTCACTTCAAAGGAAAAGACATCGAACGGCGGAAGTTCTATATGGGTGCAGTTCGAGAAGAACGGGACAAAAAAACTGATCGAAAATTTACAATTAGCAGATTAATCAACAAACGCCAAATCGTAGGAGGTGAAATAACTTGGTAGGAATCGTAGTCAACGAAAATGAATCTATTGATCGTGCAATCAGACGCTTCAAAAAGAAATACGAACGCTCCGGAGTCCTGAAAGAATTCAAAAAACGGACCTTCTTCACAAAACCTTCCGTGAAGAAACGTATGAAGTTGGTCAAGGCAGTTCGCAGAAACCAACGCACTGAAGAAGAAGAAGCAATGTAATAGAATCAACGCAACAAAGAACCCTCGCACTGCGAGGGTTCTTTGTTTTTATCACTTCATATTAGCCTTCATTACTCTCAGCACGTTCCCGCCGAGGATCTTCGAAATATCCTTCTCAGAATATCCCCTCTTCTTAAGTTCTCGAGTGATATTCGGCAGGAACGTGACGTCATCCATATCCTTCGGCACGGATTCAATACCGTCAAAATCACTGCCGATACCGACATGGTCGGCACCCACAAGTTTGGCCACATAATCGATGTGATCGATCAGGAGTGATAAGGGAGGACGTGCATCCATATAGAAATTCGAGAGTGCCGAATCAATTGCCATCTCTGCTTTCCAATAATCCGTAATAGCCAATTTTAAGGAATCGACCAACGGCTGATGCTGCTTTCGAATGTCGGCGACCTTGGTATGGAACGTGCTGTCAATGAAACCGGAGTAAAAATTGATACACATCACTCCGTTATTCTTTGCCACCGCTTTGATCTGATCATCCTTCAGATTCCGGCGGCTTGGACAGATGGCATAGACGGATGAATGAGACACCAGCACCGGTTTCTTCACCACCGATAACGCATCCCAGAATGTGCGTTCACCGACATGCGAAAGGTCGACCATCACACCAAGTTCATTCATACGTTTCACGACCTTCTTCCCGAACTCCGTCAATCCTTTGAAGGTGAGAGAATCCCCCTTTTCCGTTTCATCGGCTGCAGAGGTCGCCCAGGTCGTGCTGTTGTTCCACGTAAGCGTCATATAATTCATGCCGCGCTTCGCGAGTGCTTCAAGATTCGAGAGACTATCCTCGATCATATGTCCGCCTTCCACTCCGATCAACGCCACTAGTTTCCCTTTCTTCACCTGTCGTTCGACATCTTTGTAGGTGCTCGCCTGCACTGCAAGTCCATGGCTTCGTTTGATCAGCGTTTCCAGAGAATCGATCATTTCATTGGCCCGTTTGTTTGCGCGGCCGGTCCCAAAATCACTGCCGCACCAAACAGAAAAGAACTGTACATCCACTCCTCCTTCACGCAAACGGATGATATCCGAATGTCCCTCGGTGGTTCGGACGGAAAGGTCCTGTCCTTCCATGGCACGCATCAACACATCGTTGTGTGTATCAACAACGATGGAACGCTCATGAAGTTTTTTGTAATCCCCGCAGCGGGCAGCGATTGAAATGACCAACAGGAGGAATAGGATCGAACGCATATGTTCCCTTTCAAAATGTAGGTCAATGTAGAGAAGGTGAAGCAAAAGTCCTAATAAAAAACAAAACCCCGGCTGATCCGGGGCCGGGGTTCTATACTGCATCATTGGTTCACATTACATCATGACCTCAAGTTCGATCTCTTTACCGGACTTCTTCGGTTTAGACGGTTGCTGTTCCGGCTGTGCATCGCTTTCGCGGAGAAGTGAATCAAGATCGATCAGATTCTGTTCCCGCTCTTTCATTTCACGTAATTTGGATTCGAATTCATGCTTCCGTGATGATGATTTGAACATCAATCTCATTTTTGTCGTTCCGTGAGCCGAGGTATCAGAGACCTCATATTGGAATTCTCCGCGCGGCAGACGCTTGAACACCTTCACTGTCTGATCGTTCGCGGGGAACTCGAATGACAGGATAGAATCGCCGCTGACGATCAGCTGATTGTAATTTTCCCTGACGGATTCGGGCATTCTTGGACGGACCATTTCGACAGTTTCAAAACCGGTCAATTCCGCCTGCGAGGGACGTTCAAAATTGATCTGGAATGCACCGCTGGATGACTGAACGCTCACTCTATTCTGTCCCATCCCGACGAGATTCTCTTCCACTCTACGCTGCCGTTCGGTCAGTTCGGCAACCATCCTCTCGGTGATGATCTTCCGGTAATGCATCTCCTGGCGGCGAGCTACGTCCCGGATGCTGTCCATGTTGATGGTCATCTCTGCGATCTCAATAGCGCCCGGTGAGATCACGACATAGTTCTTCCCGTTGGAGATCTTCGGTATCTTGTTCAAAATGATATGCGAAGGTACTGTCGGAGAATTGACCGCAACGACTGCATACGGTGCATTCTTAGTATCGAGGAACCGTTGGAATCGTGAACGCTGCGGAGGCTCAAGGCACGATGCGATCGTAGAGACCATCGCCCGATTCAGATCGACAAGACCGGCGTGGATCGCTACTTCATCATTCTCACTGACAAGCACTGCCGACTGCAGCTTTTCCTTATAGGAACCGAGGATAGAATCGACCACTTCCCTTTGTTCGGCACTGATGCCGATCTGCGCAGCGAATTCATCCACGGTAACATCCGGCCTGGGCATTTCATCGTTACGGACGATCTGGATCTGTGATCCTTTTGCATCCGTGTTCTTCACCTGCAGTGATGTATTGCGGGAAGAATCGATGGAAATAGTGCCGAACAATGCAAAATTCAGGACATCATCCTTGTTCAGATTGGAGAATAACGGCAAGATATTCCCCGTCATGATATTATTACGGTAGATATTCTCCGCCTGATCCTTCTTCTCAAGGAAGAACTGTTTGAAGAGCGGAGCTTCTTTCACGGTAATAACTCCGATCACAAATACTGTCAATACTGCCAATGAAGCAACTGCCAATGACGGTCGCGGCATCAGGAAAAAAGTTTGATGACGTGTTTGTTGTTGTTCAAGTTTATTCGATAATTTCAGCCAGAACCAATCATTCTTTGGAAGTGCAGCACGTTCTGCGAGAGTGCGCTTCGTCAGTCGAAGGACCTCTACTTCTTTGGCTACAGCAGGATGGGTTTCGAGATAGGATTCGAGACGTTTCTTTTCCGTCGTTTCAAGTTCGCCGTCAATATACAGCGAAATGATCTGTTCTAATTCTTTTTGTGATAATTGATTCATGTTATACCAATATCGGCATCAAAATTTCCTTTAACATCGTTCGTCCACGCGACAATCGCGATTTCACTGTGCCGACCTCACATTCAAGGACCTCGGCGATCTCATCATACGACATTCCGTCAATATCCTTCAGGATGATCGGCATACGGAATTTTTCCGGCAGTTTCTTCAGCGATTCTTCGA
>CALROS020000173.1:0-4739 GCA_943369855.1 Chitinophaga pinensis
CTCCAGTTCAGCGAGGAATTCGGTGGATAGGTCCTTGCCGTGAACCGATTGGCTTTGATCTCGGGAAAATAACCGAGCAGATCGGTGAAATACCACACGGCGGTCCCCTTCAGTCCTTTATTCCGGATGACATCGATGAGCTGTGTAGCCACTCCGGCAGCGATCGGCGTACTGTTCGGTTTCGTTGCGAACGAAGGATAGATCTTTGTATCGTCGTTGATGCGGGACATCATGTTATCGATGTACGAACTGAATGTGGAAGGTGAAGCAACGTAGGATTGCACATGCACGTTATCCACCTTGTTATTGTTCACCCACCAGACCCAGTCCTGGCAGAAACTGTCGAACGAAGAATATGCGGACGAACTGTACATGCTCGGCGCATTCGAGACATTCAGATTCTGATTGACCGCTTTGATGGTGTCGTATGCACGCGCAATGAACTGATTCAATTTATCGGCGCGCCATTGCTTCCATGCTGCATCGGATGTTGTAGAGGGAGGAGCGGCATTCGAATGTTCTGCACGGTAGAGGCTGTCCGTATATGCATCATACCCGTAGTTCAGACTTGAATATCGGATGCGGTCCAGTTCGATACCGTCAACATCGTAATTCCGAGCGATCTCGGCCGCCATACCGATGAGAAAATTCTGCACGTCAGGACGGGTGTGGATCATCCAGTAAAAACTGCTGGCATCGATCTCCGTGCCGTTCTGCTGTTTTGCCACCCATTCGGGATGCGCATCGAAGATCTTCCCCTTTCCGCTAGTTCCCGGAAGATAACCGGTATACCCGCCGACAAAACCGTATTCGAACCACGCTTCGATGTGGAGTCCCGCCCGGTGCGCTTCTGCAACGGCTTCGCGGAGCACATCACGTCCTGAAAAGTTCGGGTCGATGGAGATCCCAGTCTGTGCCTGAAATACCGTGCTCGGATAAAGCGGATAACCGCGGCTCCAGATGTTGACGAACACGGTATTGAAATTGTTCGCGGCAAGTGAATCCATCGCTTTCGCAATGGAATCGCGGTTCACAAGATAATCGCGAGCGATCCATGCGCCGCGCATCTCCTGCGCACGGGTCAGAGTGAGACAACAGAGTGAGAGAAGGAAACAGAGAATATAATTTCGAAAGGTCATAACAGCGATCCCACATTCCGCTGCCGGAATGTGGGATTCCTTGAAAGTGTATAGAGGGAAGATACGATAAAAACCATTCAAAACTATTTCAGTACGGTCATCTTCCGTACTTCGTGGCGTGAAGATGAATGGAGCGCATAGAAATATGTTCCGCTGGAGAGTGAACGGCCGTCCAACGTAACGGAATAGGGCTGGTTTGCCGCTGCTACTCCATTGAAGAGTGTCGTAACTTCCTGGCCGATGCTATTATAGACAGCGACCTTCACGAATTCTGAGCGTTCCACCATGAATGAAATTGTGGTTGATGGATTGAACGGATTCGGAAAATTCTGCTGAAGGGCAAAATCCGCGGCAGTCATCCGTACGGATGCTTCAACGATCCTGCTATACTCGGTCTTTCCGTCCCTGTCGATCTGCTGCAGACGGTATTGCACTGACCCATATGCGGAAGCATCCGTAAAGTCATAGAATGAACGGGAATTGGTTGTGCCGTTCCCTTTCACGAAACCGATCTGTGTCCAGTCCGTATTCTGCATCTTCCGTTCGATCCTGAACCCGGCATTCGCAACCTCGGTCTCGGTGATCCATTTCAGCAGCACTGAACCATGCTGAACCGAAGCGGTAAACGCCGATAATTCAACGGGAAGCGCGGCATTCGAACCGTTCTGCACCGGAAGGCCTGCTTCCGCCACATCTGCTGCCGCTGCCGTGGTAATGGAACTTGGAGCGGATATCTTAAGACCCAATGTGCCGGACGTGGATGCACCGGAATTCACATCAACACCGATAAGAAATTTCTTTGTTGTAGTGGAGACCGTTGCTCCGGTCAATGTGATGGTGACGGAGCCGGAGGACAAGACACCGCTGCCGAGTTGTGTGTCAGTCCCGGGATCGATAGTGTTGTTCGAATTGACATCCTCCCATACCTTCACAGCATCAACATCGGCATCCACGGATGTGGAACCGGAGGTCCGTGCGATACCAACGGAACTGAGTGTCGATGTACTTCGATCCGTTGATGCGGAGAATCCGAGCAGAGCGTTGTTCGTACTTCCGGGGATCAGTGTCGAACCGTCCACCGTCTTGGCAAAGGTGATGTATGGCGGAAGCAGTGCCGCCTGAACACCGCTCACCGGAACAGATTGTGTGTCCTTGAGGAATGCGTTCACATACAATTTCCTGTTTGTCAGCGTCAGATTTCCGGAGGAGCTGAGCGGAAGCGAGAAATACATCAACGCATTGGTGGAGCCGACAGGGTATGTGACGATGCTCGGAGATAATGTCGAGGATTTGTACCGAACCGTGGCAAGTTTCGCGTCGCAATATGCATTTCCGGTATTCGTTATGGATTGACCGAAACCATCGAGTGCAGTAAAAGTATAAGCACCGGCCGATCCGTTCCGACGGAACCGGACCACCGATTCGTTGGATACACCGGAGCGAAGACTTGCGAGTGCGAAGATCCTGCTCCCATCCTTATACATGATAAGTGAATTGACGCTTGCTCCTGCACCGCTGTTATCGAACGCTCCCGAAGGAAGAACGCATGATTCCGTTGCGATCACACCGGTGCCGCTGGAAGAGAGCGCATAGCGGTGGATGAGCCGTGAGCCGGAACCGCCGTTCGCGATCCAAATATCGCCGTTCTCGTCGAACGCAACATCGCGGACAGCGCTGGTGGTAAATGCCGCATATGCTCCGGCACCGTCGGGATCCGTGGACGACTGGAATTTCATTGTATATGTTCCGGTCAATCCTGCCGTACTCTCCCACACTTCAAGATGATTTCCCATACCAAGAGCAACAGTCACTGTGCCGGTGGTGGTGGTCGCTCCCACCGCACGGACAGAGATACCGCGGCCGGTACCGCCCGCTAAACCGGAAGCAACGAACGGTGTGACAATGTTCGTTGCTGTGGCAGTATTACTGATACCTCCCCCATTCGGCGATCCTCCAACCGCACCGCCGTCAAAATACCAGACCCGGGCTGTTGCGGATGCTCCGTCGATGACCCATACTTTATCCAGAACCGGTTCATAGAATATTGCCTGAACGAAAGAAAATGCCGCCGGACTTCCCCCCGAAGTTAATAATCCTGTATCGGTATAATTCGATGCGCCGTACGGTGTTAATTTGATCGCACAGAATGCACCGGCATTGCCGCGGTTATCGGATGTATTATTTCCCCTTCCGATATACACGATATCAGGACTTCCGGGACGATATGCAATTCCTCGTTCCTGACCTGTTGTAAAGGAGTATTTTGAAACACTATTGTTATATAGATCCGCACTCAGTGACGCATCATTGGCCGGATCAAGAACATTGTAGCTTGTACTGTAGGCCCATTGTGCTTCGGCAACATTCACCATACAAAATAACACAAGCACGAACAAAAACTTCATAACGATCCCCTTCATTAGTAAATAATTGGTTATGATCATTGGTTAAACATTATCAATTTGTCCGTTTTTCACAACTACATCATTTGGTAGGTATTACTGAATACCATAATAAAAAAGAACATCCCGTCCGCCAGGACAGGATGTTCTTGGAAACCGTTCACTGTAAAATGAACAGTGATTATTTCATCAGCAGCATCTTCTTCACTTCATTACGTGAGGATGAACGGAGGATGTAGAAATACGTCCCGCTCGAAAGATTCGAACCATTGAAGGAGACAGTATACATCTGATCGGGCTGTGCAACATCGTTAAAGAGTGTTGCGACTTCCGCGCCGAGTATGTTGTATACTTTCAGTGTCGTCTGTTCCGCCTTTTTTACCGCAAAGGAGAAGTTCGTTGTCGGATTGAACGGGTTCGGATAGTTCTGTGAGAGCTGATAGTCCGCTGCGGACAGTGCAGAGACGACCTCGACCGTTTGGCTGTATTTGATATTGCCGTTGTTGTCGATCTGTTTCAAACGATACTGGAATTTTCCCGCTGCGGGGAGAGCATCATTATAGGAATATGCATGCGTGGCAGAGGACGTGCCGTTCCCTTCCACAGAACCGACCGTCATCCACGAAGCACCCTTTCCTTCCTGTTGCACAGAGCGTTCCACGTCGAATCCTTTATTGTTGATCTCGGAAGCGGTATTCCATTTCAACTCAGCAGTGCGTCCGTTCACCACTGCCGTGAACGAGATCATCTCCACCGGCAGCGCGGCATCGTTACCGACGATGAACGGTGAGAAGGACGACACGGAAGCTGTCGCTGAAAGTGTATACGGATCACTGCCGGAGGTGGTACCGCCGGTAACATTCACCCAGTCGGAGCCGTTGTGATGCCAGACGGCCGCAGTAGAACGGTTGAATATTCCCCCTTCGTTTGCAGCATCCCATTGGAAGCTGAGCGTAGCATTGTTACCGCCGGCAGACGCTTCGGAGATGTTCCACGTCCTCTGAACTGCAGCGGTATTATCGGTTGCCGAAGGATTCACGGAATCCTCAACACGGACCGAAAATGTCTCGGTCGGATCCCCTGATCCGAGGGCAACCGTCACCGGGTTATACGATCCGTTTCCGACCGGGAATTGGAAACTGCCGCTTGCCGCGATCGGTCTGGCTACGACACCGCTGCCGGAGGTCTTCAGATATTT
>CALROS020000174.1:0-4706 GCA_943369855.1 Chitinophaga pinensis
CGATGAGTTGGCGATGAAATACATTCTATGCGCGCCAACCGGACGCGCCGCCAAGCGGCTGTCAGAAGTGAGCAATCGTGAGGCCAAGACGATCCATCGGGTGCTGGAATTCGATCCGACGAGCGCATCGTTCCGCAGGAACAGTGAAGATCCGCTCCAGGCGGATATCGTGATCGTGGATGAAGTGTCGATGGTGGATATTCAATTATTCGCATTCCTTCTCGATGCGCTGAAACCCGAAACGCAGCTGGTTCTTGTGGGTGATGTCGATCAGCTTCCTTCCGTCGGTCCGGGACAGGTCCTGCGCGATCTGATAGAATCGAAATCGCTCTCCATCATCCGCCTCGATACGATCTTCCGGCAGGCGGAGAGAAGTTCCATCATCTCCAACTCACATACGATCAATCACGGCGGTGAGCCGGAGTTTGCGGATGATTTCCAGTTCATCGAAGCGGATCAGCCGGAACAGATCCAGTCCCATATCATCGGACTCTGTTCAACAGTGCTTCCGCAGAATTATCAATACGATCCATTGACGGATATCCAGGTGCTGTCGCCGATGAACAACTCGCTGTGCGGTGTGAAGGAACTGAACAAGAAGCTCCAGGTGGTGCTGAACGGACGATCCACGCTCTGCTGGCAGGGGAGCGAGCGGAAGTTCCTGCTGAATGATAAAGTGATGCAGATCCGGAACAACTATGAGAAAGAGGTCTATAACGGGGATATCGGCAGGATCACCGGTTATGATAAGGAAGATGCAAAGCTTTTTGTGAATTTCTATGGGAAAAAAGCGGAATATTCCTTTGACGACCTCGACCAGCTGGTGCTGGCATATTCAACAACGATCCATAAAAGTCAGGGAAATGAGTTTAACGCGGTTGTTATACCGCTGACGATGTCTCATTTTGTGATGCTGCAGCGGAATCTTATCTATACCGCAATAACACGGGCAAAGCAGCGGTTATTCTTGGTCGGCCAGAGAAAAGCGCTCGCAGTTGCCATCAATAATGCCGATACCCGATTGAGGAATACACGGCTGCTCAAGCGTTTTCAGCAATTCATCTAGTCCGGTCACCATTCCTTATTCTTCCGGTAACAGACCGATAATATGTTCTTTGTAGATTTGCACATACCAATTATTGAAGGTGCAATCATGGAAATCAAAGAACTGTTCTATATCATTTCAGCATGTTTCATGTTGACAGTCGTGATCTGGGATTCGAGGAATAATAAACCGTCGGCTTAATTTCCCTTCACAACTACGTTGAATCAGCCCCGGTGCGGTATCGATCGGGGCTTTTTTCTTTTCTTCAATGGTTTTCCTGCCTATATTCTTCAGTATTTGTTCCATTCCTTATCAGGAGATCGTATGAAACGAATGTTCTCGCCCTGGCGGTCGAAATATATAGCGTCGTTCAAGAATGAACGGCCGAAAAAGAAAGGTGAATCGCTTTTTACGGGGATCCTTCGGCAGAATAAGGATGCGGAGAATTATATTATCATCCGTAAGGAATATTGTTTTGTGATGATGAATCTCTATCCGTACAACAGCGGACATTTGATGGTGATACCATACCGACAGACCGCCGATATCAGCGACTTGACACCGGAAGAACATTGTGAGATCATGGAAACTACAGCGCAGATGATCGGCATCCTGAAGAATGTGATGAATCCGCAGGGATTCAATTTCGGTGCGAATCTCGGCCGCGTTGCCGGTGCGGGGGTGGATGATCATATCCATTTCCACATCGTTCCCCGATGGAACGGCGATACGAACTTCATGCCGACGCTCGGTGATGTGAAGGTCGTGTCGGAGGACATGAAATCAACTTATAAAAAGATCACTGCTCTCGTAAAATCAAAAAAATCGAAAAGGACGAAATGAAGATCACTACGTTATGGTTGATGATCCTTGGAGGCACCTTTGCCTTCGGGCAAACGCATACCGAAACCGCTGAACGGCTGAAGAACAACGGATTACAGGAACTTCGATCGTACGAGCTGTTAAAGGACCTTACATCATCTGTCGGAACACGTTTGAGCGGATCGGAAGGATATGAGAAAGCTGTTCAGTGGGGAAAGAAGCAGCTGGAACTCGCCGGTGCTGATTCCGTCTGGCTGGAACCGGTAATGATCCCGAAGTGGGTCCGCGGACCGGTGGAAAAGGCTGAAGCATCGGCAGGAGGGAAATCGACCGAGCTGACGATCTGTGCGCTCGGCGGTTCGATCGGCACATCGAGCAGCGGCATTACAGGAACAGTGATTGAAGTGCACAACTTCGATGAAGTGAAAGCGCTGGGAGAAAATGCAAAAGGAAAGATCATCTTCTATAATCGTCCGTTCGACAGGACAAAATTCAATACCGGAGAAGCATACGGCGGAGCGGTCAATCAACGGACGAGCGGGGCGGTCGAAGCTGCTAAGGTCGGTGCCATCGGAGTACTTGTTCGTTCCATGACCAATGCTATCGATGATGAACCGCATACGGGAGCGATGCGGTATGATGACAGTATACCGAAGATCCCTGCCGCCGCAGTCAGCACGCTCGATGCTAATGCTCTGAGTGCGATGATCACCAAAGAGAAGAACGTCTCTGTCACATTGAAATTAAGTGCAAAGACGTTCCCGGATGTTCCCTCCTTTAATGTCATCGGACAGATAACCGGTTCGGAGCACCCGAATGAAATCATCGTGGTCGGCGGGCATCTCGATTCGTGGGATAAAGGGACAGGAGCCCATGACGACGGGAGCGGCGTCGTTCAAAGCATTGAGGTCATTCGCCTGATCAAATCTATGAATATTAAACCCAAACGGACGATCCGTGCAGTACTCTTTGCCAACGAAGAGAATGGATTGAAGGGCGGAAAGGCGTATGCAGCATTTGCAAAATCCAGTTCGGAAAAACATCTTGCTGCCATTGAGAGCGACGCGGGCGGATTTCAACCGAAAGGATTTGGAGTGTCCACGGATTCGGTCCGATTTGAAAAGATCCGTAATTATTCATCAATTTTGGAATCTGTGGGTGCGGACAGAATACGGCGCGGAGGAGGAGGTGCGGATATCGGTACGTTGGAATCGTTCGGCACTGTAATGATCGGGCTCAATCCTGAATCCCAACGCTATTTTGATTTTCACCACTCCAATCACGATACGATCGATAAGGTCCATCCGCGTGAACTAGAACTTGGAGCAATCGCCATGGCTATATTGTCCTGGTGTATGGCACAGGACGTTATTTTATTCTGAAACTCCAATAACAAGGCGGCTGATTGCCGCCTTTTTTTATTTTAAATATTTCAAAAATCTCTTGACATAATACTACTAATTAGTTATATTTGAATTAGTAAATACTTAGTTAATACTAAAAATTATGAAAACAACTCAAAAATACGGTAAAAAAGCAGATATGGCGCTATCCATGTGGGTAAAATTAGCCCGGGCTGCCGATACCTGTGCAAACATCACAGCGAAAGATATCGACCGTTATGGATTGACCACTCCTCAATTCGGAATCATCGAAACATTGGGCCACCTCGGACAGATGAAGATCGGTGAGATGTGCTCCAAAAAGCTCACCACCGGCGGCAATATGACCGTCGTGATCGATAATCTTGAAAAACTGGGATTGGTCGAACGGATAAAGGACAGTGAAGATAGAAGAGCATATTTCATCCGATTGACCAAGTCCGGTGAGGATAAATTCAATGAGATGTTCCCGGCGCATGCCCGATTCGTTGAAGAAATGGTTTGGTCGGCATTGGATGAGACTGAGATAGAAACTTTATCCGCTCTATTGAAGAAACTTGGCTGCACTGTAAAACATACAACAGTATGATCGCGCTGTCTGCCCTAAAATATTAAATACAACTTCATAACCACAACACACTAAAAAATAAAGGAAAAACACTATGAAACACTTCGTAAAAGTATTTGCCGTTCTTTTCATCGTCTCGGCATTGTCATTCGGCCAGACAAAATGGATGATCGAGAAATCCCACAGCAACATCAACTTCAGTGTTGCACATCTTGTCGTCTCTGAAGTGACAGGAAAATTCAAAGATTTCACCGGTACCATGGAAAGCTCCAAGGAGGATTTCTCGGATCTGAAAGTTTCCATCGCCATCAAAGCGGGCAGTGTTGATACGGATGAACCGAACCGAGACGGACACTTGAAAAGTCCGGATTTCTTCAATGCGGCGGTGGACAGTATTGTCACATTCAAGAGCACAAAAGTTGAGAAAACCGCAGACGGAAAATATAAAGTGACCGGGGATCTGACAATGCGCGGTGTAACGAAACCGGTGGTGCTTGATACTCAGCTTAAAGGAAAGACAAAGAATCCGTGGGGAAAGACGGTTGCAATCTTCAAATCCAGCACGACCATTGACCGCACTGCATGGGGACTGAAGTGGAACAAAGGTCTTGAGACCGGCGGACTTCTGGTCGGCGAGAATGTCGATCTTACCTTCAACGTAGAATTCATTCAGGGTTAAAACTCAAATCATTTGTATAACGAAATTATAAAGGAAAATTATCATGTCAGCCACAGCAGAAAATGTCAATGTCAATAAATCATGGGTGATCGATGTTGCCCATACCAATATCAACTTCACCGTTTCGCATATGGTGATCTCCGAAGTGACCGGAACATTCAAAGAATTCCAGGGAACGGTCGCTGCATCAAAAGATGATTTCAGTGATGC
>CALROS020000175.1:0-4689 GCA_943369855.1 Chitinophaga pinensis
CTCGGACATACTGTTCTGCAGATACTGAGATCATCCGGGATTCGATCTGTCTATAATATCGCAGGCGGATATTCCGCCGCACGCTGGTTCCCCGGCTGGAACTTTCACGGTTAGAAATACAAAAGGCTGTTACTAGATACTAGATACAAGATACTAGATACCTGAATCCAGCATCCAGTATCCAGCGTCCTGAAACCTGAAACCTAAACTATCTTTCGAAATAAACTATAAGGAGCACCAATGGCAACAATCGCAGATAAGATCAACGCAGGAGCAAAGATTTTCGACGTTCGTACCCCGGAAGAATTCAACGAAGAAGCATATCCGAACGCAGTGAACATTCCCGTGGATTCTATGATGGCTCGCATCGACGAATTCGGCGACAAGAATGCTCCGATCATCCTCTATTGCGCTTCGGGTGCCCGCAGTGCTTATGCAGCGCGTCTTCTGAAGAATGCCGGCTATGCGGATGTGGTCAACGCCGGCGGTCTGTACGACATGCCGTAATGAGTGAATGCAGTTTCGTTAATTTCTGCACCTTATGAACTGACCGTTAGTCTGACAGGCTGATTTTACTATACCAATAATATTCATCGCCGCTTGGTTAGGAGCAGACTGTTCGTCTAACTGATACATTCTTTATAGCAATAATATATTCAACACCGCCCCGTTAGGAGCGGACTGTTATTTTGATTTTTTAAGAAGAATAATTTACCCGCCCCGTAGGGGCGGACTGTGCTCTTGAATTTGTTTCTCTCACGATCCTAAAAGGATGACTCTAATGAAAAAAAGCATGTTGATAGTGTTGATCTTAGTGATCGGCAATCTCGTCTCGGCGAAAGACCTTCAATGGAAAAAATATAACGACGGCATCGCCGAAGCAAAGAAGTCCGGCAAGAAGGTCCTGGTGGATGTCTATACTGACTGGTGCAAATGGTGCAAAAAGATGGACACCGTCACCTATAAGGATAAGAAAGTGAAGGAGTATCTCGAGAAGAACTTCGTTGTGATCAAGCTGAACGCCGAAGGGAATGAGCAGGTGACGTATGAAGGACAGAAGATGAATCCTGCCGAATTCGCCCAGGGAATGAGGATCGACGGTTATCCCGCTACGCTCTTTATGACATCAAAAGGTGAAGCGATCACCGTTCTGCCCGGATATTCCGAACCGGCGATGTTCATGCATGTGCTTTCCTACATCCGTGAAGATCAGTATTCCAAAAAGAATTTCGACCAGTATCTCAAAGAAAAAGGGGTAAAATAGTCCATGGCCGCTGAAGTATCCGGTACAAGAACCATCAGGAAAATTGCGCGCGGCGCATTTGCCGGTCTCGGTCTGTTCGAGATGTTCATGTATGCGTCCGGCGGCTTTCAGGAACATATGATCGCCGTGATGGGAATGATGTTCGTGATGATGTCGGCGACGAATTTCTGCACACAATGTCCGCTGCTGTCCGCGCTGAAACGGATGTTCGGCTTCGGTACGCGGAAGTCCATTGCTACAAAGAAAATATAACTGCTTCTCTTCCCGAAGGTTCCTATGCTCGATGAATTGACTGATGCAATGATGTTCGAATCACTTCCCGTCTCACGGCAGCAGGAATTGATCGGGGAATACTGCGGAGAGATGTTCGGCCGTATCAAGGAATCAGAAAATATAGAGGCGGCGCAGTCAATGATCGACGAACAGTGCGCCGCTTTCGATCAGCAATGCGGAAGCGCCCTCCTGCGAACCGCCGTCCGCTCCCGCGCACAACAGATGCTCCTTGAACGATGGAGTTCCCATTGACGTCAATGAAGATCCTGATCGTGGATGATGAAGCATCCCAGCGCGAGGTATTGTCCGGCTATCTGAAAAAGAAGAAATATACGGTGCAGCAGTCATCCTCGGCCGAAGATGCGGTTGCCGTTCTTCGTTCACAGCATTTCGATCTGGTATTGTCCGATTATAAGATGTCCGGCAGAACAGGATTTGACCTGCTGCAGGATATAAAACGGATCGATCCTGAAACGGTCGTGGTGCTGATGACCGCGTTCGGGACCATCGAAGGTGCCGTGGATGCCATGCGTGCGGGCACATACGACTATCTCAGCAAACCGATCGAACTGGATGAGATCGACCTGCTCATCCGGCGTATTCAGGAACGGAGTCAGCTCATCGCGGAGAATAAGAATCTGCGCGAACAATTGACGGAAAAACTCTCCTTCACCGAGATCATTTCACAATCCGCACCGATGCAGGAGGTCCTTTCCACTGCATCGCGTGTTGCGCACACAAAAGCGCCCGTCCTCATCCGGGGCGAAAGCGGCACCGGAAAAGAACTCATCGCACGCGCGATCCACTTCAACAGTCCCAGAAGTAGCAAACCATTCATCGCGGTCAACTGCGCTGCATTGAACGACAATCTTCTCGAAAGCGAACTCTTCGGTCATGAAAAAGGAGCGTTCACCGGTGCGGAGAAACAACGCCGCGGCAGATTCGAACTGGCGGACGGGGGGACGATCTTCCTTGATGAGATCGGTGATATCTCACCGGCTACTCAGGTGCGCTTGCTGCGCGTGCTTCAGGAGCAGCAGTTCGAACGGGTCGGCGGCTCGGAGACTATCGCGGTGGATGTCCGCGTCGTTGCTGCGACCAATAAAGACCTTGAGTCCGCCATCGCCTCCGGAAAATTCCGGGACGATCTGTATTACCGGTTGAATGTCGTTACCGTCGAAATACCGCCGCTGCGGAACCGCCGCGATGATATCACATTGCTGCTGGAACATTTCCTGCTCCGCTTCGCAAAGGAACACAAACGAAAGAAATTATCCTTCTCTAAAGAAGCGTGGGAATTCCTCGTCCGGTATGATTATCCCGGTAACGTCCGCGAACTGGAAAATATTGTTCAGAGGTCTGTCATCTTCTCCCGCGGCGAACAGATCACCTCAACGGATATTCCGCTCGTTGTTCGGGGTTCGGTCAACGAAGCACCCGCGCAACGGAACAATACACGATCCTTTGATGAGCAGGTGGAACAGCTCGAGAAGGACCTCATCTTCGAAGCACTCCGCATTTACGGCAACAATCAGTCGAAGGCCGCCGACCAATTGAAACTCTCCGAACGCAATCTCCGCTATCGCCTGAAAAAATGGGGCGTTAAATAACTTTGTAATTATTGAAACTCTCTCCGTAATCATCTCACATCGCGTTCGCTGATCATCCATTCGTGTTTCTTCAAATTTATTTGTTCTTAGTGTTCCTTCGTGTCTCTGTGTCTTAGCGGTAAACTTTGCTACCTCAACTGACATAAATGTCGAATCATCTCGACAAAATTGTCGAACAATACCCCCGTCCCCAAAAATATTCTCATAATCCTCACCAAATCATCGAAATAAATGTTGGCACGCCGGTTGTAATACTATGACCAGAACGCAATAAGTTCACAACCAACAATGCAATACTTACATAATACCAACACAACTTTACAGGAGGTTCTATGAAACAGATCATCAACACTGCGCTCACACTCGTCGTTATGTTCGCACTCGGCGTGATGTTCACTGATTCAGCATACGCACAGCACAAAGGGACCGGCACACCGAAGGGAAACGGCCAGTACTTCGTCGATCAGGACGGTGACGGGATCTGTGATAACGTCGGCACGCATCAGGGACAGAAGATGGGGAACGGTCAAAAAGGAAAAGGGATGGGACCGAAGGACGGCAGCGGTAACAAAGGTCAGGGCCCGAAGGACGGAACAGGATACGGTTCGGGAAACTGCACGAACGGCGGAGTCTGTGACGGTACAGGACCCAAAGGCAATGTGAATCGTGGCGGCAAAAAGTAATACCGGAATCCGGTCTGCGGCGGGTGTGAACTCACCGCAGATCCAACACACAAACATATCTATCGAAAGGGAACGAATATGAAAACACTCTCACATGCTCTATCATTCACACTCTCCATGATCATCCTGGCAGTTTCTGCCGGATGTGAACCGTCGCAGGATGGTCCCGTTTCACAAAATCCTGGTCAGTCCGGACAGGAATTAGCTGAAACCCAAACATCATTCATGAGAGAAGAATTGAACAGTATATCCGCTGATTCTCTTTCTCCTGCTGAAGCAGAGGCAATTCTATTCATGCGTGAAGAAGAAAAACTTGCGCGGGATATGTATGCAGCACTGGAAACGAAATGGGCCCTTCGTCCAATGACGAATATCAAAAGCAGCGAACAGACCCATATGACGGCGCTGCTCTTTCTGATCGACCGCTATGCGCTGATCGATCCTGTCGGTTCGAACGTCGCAGGACAATTCACCGATACATCCCTGCAGAATCTGTACAACGCTCTGTTGAAGAGCGGATCGGTATCGGTGAATGATGCACTCACCGTCGGCGCAGTCATCGAGGAAGTGGATATTGTGGACCTTCAGCACCGCACCGCTGTAACGGACAATAAGGACGTCCTTTACGTCTATGCCGAACTTATGCGAGGTTCAAGGAATCACCTGCGAGCATTCACAAAGAATTTGCACTCACGCGGTGTCATGTATGTGCCCCGCTATCTCCCGCAGCAGGAATATGATCTGATCATCTCCGGCGGACAGGAGACCGGGCGGACAAGCAGACCGGGCGGAAGATGACCATGAGAGCATTCAACGCAGCAGTGATGTTCATAACTACATTGATATTGGCATCTTCACT
>CALROS020000176.1:0-4662 GCA_943369855.1 Chitinophaga pinensis
CACGATCTCACAATATCTGAGTCATCAGGATGCACCGGGGATCCTTCATCGGTTCCCTCGTCTTCTCTATCCTTATTTCTATCTGAATTATCTTTCGGTCCTTCGGATGAAATACGCACGAAGAGCGATCAACCATGCGTTGGTCTCCATCCCCTCACCGCAGCGGATCGTGGAAGCAGGATGCGGCATGGGGGATTTTCTGTTCACTGTTCCGAAATTACGGTTCGCTCCTCAGTCACTCGGAATCGACGTGTCACCGTCCAACATTAGCGTCTGTCAACGGCTTGCGCAGACCATTGATGCGAAGGAAATGACGTTCCTCTGCAGCGATCTTGCGGCGGCTGACATTCCCGCAGGACAAGATCTGATCCTGTGCATCGGCGTTTTGATGTACATTAAGGAGGATGAAGCCGTACTCCGGAAATTCCATGATGCTCTTTCTGAGCACGGGAAACTGCTCATCTACGTAGCGGTGAATTACCGAAGGACATTATCATTGTATAAGAGACTTGCCAAGAATCCCGGATTCGATTACGACGAGATCATTGGCCGTCCCCAAACGTACACCGATGAATCGCTGGAACGACTGCTGAACAAGTGCGGTTTTAGAATTGAGCAGAAAGAGCATTCATTCGGAACTGTCGCAGCAACGATGTTCGAAATATCGGCCATTTTTGAATGGATCGTCAAGACCCGGAATCCATTGATTTCACTGCTTGTTTTGCCATTGTATTGCCTCTTTTACCCGGTCTATTTTGTATCCATGCTGTTCGATTACTTCACAGCACGACCGACCGGAAACGGCGTGATGATCACAGCCGTCAAATCATAAAAATATTCTATGAAAAAAATCAAACAGACCATCCTTACCAAGGAAGATAAAAACGATCTCGGATTCGGTTCCCGGCTTTCGCAGCAGCAGCACAGCAGAATGATGAACCGCGACGGAACATTCAATGTGGACAGAGGCGGAATGTCGGTCGTCCGTTCGATGAGTCTGTATCATTGGCTCATCAATATTTCGTGGACGAAGTTCCTGCTGCTCATGTCAGCATTCTATATCACCGTCAATTTCATCTTCGCCGGCGGATTCTACCTGTGCGGTCCCGACGGCCTTAACGGAGTTGAAACGACACCGGTCGGACATTACTTCTGGAATTGTTTCTTCTTCAGTGTGGAGACCTTCGGCACTATCGGGTACGGCGCATTGAATCCGAAAACTCCCGCGGCGAACTGGCTGATGACATTCGAAGCATTCTTCGGACTCGTCAGCGCTGCGATGGCAACGGGACTCCTCTTCGCCCGTTTCGCACGACCGAACGCAAAGATCCTCTACAGCAATCATGCGGTCATCGCTCCGTTCAAAGAAGGGAAAGCGCTGATGGTACGCATCATCAATCAGCGGTCGAGTCAGCTGATCAACATTGAGGCACAGATCATCTTCTCGATGATGGTGGAGAAAGACGGCCGTCGAGTCCGTCAATACTCAACGCTTCCGCTGGACAGACAGAAAGTGACGTTCTTCCCGCTCCATTGGACGATCGTTCATGAGATCGATGAACACAGTCCGCTCCATAATAAAGACAAACATTTTCTCAAAGAGGCGGAGACCGAAATGTTCGTACTGATCACGGCAACGGATGAAACATATTCCCAGACCGTTCATTCGCGTTCATCGTACCGCTATGATGAGATCGTGTGGGGAGCAAAGTTCAAAGATATTTTCGAAAAGAGCACGACCGGCAAAGCGATCGGTGTGAACATGAACCGCATTCACGATTACGAACAGATCGCACTGGACTAAGTATGCATCAACATTACATCATTGACGGTTACAACGTTGTCCATGCGATCCCTTCACTGAAGAAGACGCTGCTCCATGACGCCGTGTCGGCCAGGGAACTCTTTATCCATTCTGTAGCGCAGTTGACGCACACCAAAAAATTCCGCTGCACCATCGTGTTTGACGGTACCACACCAGCGGCAACGTCCAAACAATCATCACACGCTCCGGTGCACGTTGTCTACTCTTCGCCTCTTTCGGCGGATGCGCGCATCAAACAGATGATCGAACATTCCAAGAACCGAACATTGCTTGTCATAATCTCTTCCGACAGAGAGATCCTGAACTTTGCCAAGGTCTGTTCCTGTCAAACCCACACCTCCAATCATTTTGCCAACCTCCTCGCAGGATCGAGCGACACGGTCACGGAAAAATCGGATGCACCGCTCACCAAATCTCAGGTGGACGAATGGCTAAGGATCTTCGGAGAGAAATAATACTTCTTCAAAAGGCTTGACTTTCACTTCTCCTTGATATAAATTTAGGTTAACCTAAATTTATAAAGGATGTGAACGATGGATTCCGCTGCTTTGCCTGCCCTTGAAATACCTGAAAAATCAAAGCTCTATAAATTTGCCCTCTATTTAAGCATTTTTACGATCGTTTATAATATTATCGAAGGATTGCTTTCAACCTGGATCGGCTTTTCGGATGAATCCCTGACACTGTTCGGATTCGGCGTGGACAGTTTCATTGAGACCGTCTCCGGGATCGGTATCGCCGCAATGGTCCTGCGTATTGCACGCAATCCGAACAGCAGTAAAAGTCTCTTCGAGATCTCTGCGCTGAACGTGACCGGATGGTCGTTCTATATCTTAGCGGGCGGACTCGTTATCTCCTCCATCATCTCGTTCATCTCCGGCAGACAGCCCGAATCCACCTTCTGGGGCGTCATCATCTCGCTTGTCTCCATCGTTGCGATGATCGGACTCATCTATTATAAAAAGAAGATCGGCACAGCTCTCGATTCAAAAGCGATCATAGCCGATGCTAATTGCAATCTCGTCTGCATTTACATGTCCCTGACACTGCTCGGCTCCAGCTTCCTCTACGAAATGTTCGCACTGCCGTATGTGGATGCTGCCGGTGCACTCGGGCTCGTCTACTTTTCCATTCAGGAAGGAAGAGAATGTTTTGAGAAGGCTCGGACGATGAATGATGCATGTTCCTGCGGTCATGATGAGAAAAAATAATTATCTGACCGTCACTTCTGAGGTGACGGTCAGAGGTACTTAATAAAAAACAATATTGATATGGCCAGCGAACAGATAGAGAATTATCTCAAGAACATCTACAAACTCTCATCGAATGAAGGGAAGGTCACCACCTCCTCCCTCTCCGAAAAACTGCAGATCTCTCCTGCATCCGTCTCCGAAATGATCAAAAAACTCGCGGAAGAAGGAACCCTCACACACACTCCGTACAAAGGAGTGGAACTGACGGATGAAGGAAAGAAACTCGCGCTCCGCATCATCCGGAAACACCGGCTGTGGGAGATGTTCCTGGTGGAAGTGCTGCATTTCCGGTGGGATGAGATCGACGATGAAGCGGAACGGTTCGAACACATCATGTCCGACCTGATGGAGGAGAAGATCGACCATGCACTCGGTCATCCGATGATCGATCCGCACGGTGATCCGATCCCGACGAAGGACGGTGAGATCACCTGCGCCATGAGCTATCCCATGATCGAATCGGAACCGGGCACACGCGTGCGCGTCCTTCGCGTGAGTGATTCCAATTCCGAGATGCTCAAGTATGTCTCCTCCATCGGCATCACACTGAATAAAGAGATCCTCATTCGCCGGAAGATGGCATTCGATAATTCCCTTATCGTGGTGATCAACAAAAAAGAGATCAACATCAGCAGCACCATCGCAGAAAATATCTTCGTCGAAAATGTGTAGAAGGAGGCTCCATGCAGCACAATTCACTCTCTGAAGTACACCGAAGTGTCGATATTCCGAAGAATGTCGGACTCTTCAAGCGCTTGTTCGCTTTCGCCGGTCCCGCATATCTGGTCAGTGTGGGATACATGGATCCGGGAAACTGGGCGACCGATCTTGAGGGGGGCGCCCGTTTCGGTTACCAACTCCTCTGGGTGCTCGTCATGTCCAACATGATGGCCATACTCCTGCAGACACTCTCCGCAAGGATGGGTATCGTGGCGGGACGCGACCTTGCGCAGGCGTGCCGTGAATACTATTCCCAAAAGGTCAGTTATGTGCTGTGGATATTGTGTGAAATTGCCATCGCTGCCTGCGATCTTGCCGAGGTCCTCGGTACCGCGATCGGATTGAACCTGCTCTTCGATATTCCCCTTTTGTATGGAGTGATCATCACCGGATTCGATACGATGCTGTTCCTGGTGATCCAGCAGTTCGGCATCCGTAAAATGGAAGCATTCATCATCATGCTCGTTAGTACGATCGGCGTCTGCTTCGGCATTGAATTGTTCTTCGCCAAACCGGCACTGAACGAGATCGCGGGGGGACTCATCCCGCAGCTCTCGTCCGAAAGTCTTTATGTTGCCATCGGCATCCTCGGCGCCACCGTGATGCCGCACAATCTTTATCTCCATTCCGCTCTTGTCCAGACCCGTTCCGTTGAACAGACATCGGAAGGAAAGAAGCTGGCATGTAAATACAACTTCATCGACACTGCCGTTGCTCTCAATGCAGCGCTCTTCGTGAACGCTGCCATCCTGATCCTTGCCGCATCAGCGTTCTTTAAAAATAATATTGTCGTCACGGAGATCCAGCAGGCGCATCAACTGCTGAACCCGCTCCTCGGCACGACACTCGCAAGTTCATTGTTCG
>CALROS020000177.1:0-4647 GCA_943369855.1 Chitinophaga pinensis
TAGAAAATTGTTCCTTCACCTTTGGAGTTGGACCGTGATTTTGTCAGATAGTAACAGCCGAGAACCTGATCCTGTGTCGGCGTGATAACAGGAGCACCGCTCGCGGGTGACAGGATATTGTGCGATGACAACATCAAGATGCGTGCTTCCAATTGAGCGTCGAATGATAGCGGAATATGCACCGCCATCTGGTCGCCGTCGAAGTCCGCGTTGAACGCGGTACACACCATCGGATGGATACGCAGAGCTTTACCTTCAACAAGTACCGGCTGGAATGCCTGGATACCGAGTCTGTGAAGTGTAGGAGCGCGGTTTAGCAGAATGGGGTGACCATCGATGATGTTCTCAAGAATTTCCCAGATCTCCGGACCCTTCTTCTCCACCATCTTCTTTGCACTCTTCACGGTCTTGGAGAATCCGCGTTCGATCAATTTGCGGATGATGAACGGTTTGAACAATTCCACTGCCATATCTTTCGGCAGACCGGCTTGATGCAATTGCAGTTCAGGTCCGACCACGATAACCGAACGACCGGAATAGTCAACGCGTTTTCCGAGCAGGTTCTGACGGAAGCGGCCTTGCTTTCCTTTCAGCATGTCGGAAAGAGATTTCAATGCACGGTTGTTGTCGCTGCGGACAGCATTGTTGCGGCGTGAATTGTCGAACAGTGAATCGACCGCTTCCTGAAGCATACGCTTTTCGTTGCGCAGAATGACTTCCGGAGCTTTGATGTCGATAAGGCGTTTCAAACGGTTGTTACGGATGATCACGCGGCGGTACAGATCGTTCAGATCGGATGTCGCAAATCGTCCGCCTTCGAGCGGAACGAGAGGACGAAGTTCCGGAGGAATGATCGGAATGACATCGAGTACCATCCAATCCGGTTTGTTCGCCGGTCCGCCTTCACGTTCACGGAATGCTTCGATCACGCGGAGACGTTTCAGATGATCCTGCTTCTTCTGCTGGGATGTCTCAACACGCAGCTGCGCGCGGAGTTCAGCGGAGAGAATTTCCACATCAACTTTCTTCAACAGATCTTTAATTGCCTCGCCGCCGATCTTCGCAACGAATTTCTTTGGATCATCATCTTCCAGATCCTGATTCTTTTCAGGAAGGGATGAGAGAATTTCGAAATACTGATCTTCGGTGATAAGATCCTTCTGCTGCAGACCGGTGGTGCCGGGATTCGTTACAACATAGGATTCGTAATAGACGATCTTTTCAAGGTCCTTATTGCTGATACCGAGAATGTAGCTGATCTTGCTCGGGAGCGAACGGAAATACCAGATATGAACGATCGGCACAGCAAGCGCAATGTGTCCCATGCGCTCACGGCGGACGCTCTTTTGTGTGACTTCAACACCGCAACGGTCGCAGATGATGCCTTTATAGCGGATGCGTTTGTATTTACCGCAGTAACATTCCCAGTCGCGTGTCGGTCCGAAGATACGTTCGCAGAAGAGACCATCACGTTCCGGACGGAACGAACGGTAGTTGATCGTTTCCGGTTTGGTCACTTCTCCATACGAGCGGGTCAGAATGGCATCGGAGGATGCAAGACTGATGCTGATCCTTGAGAATACTTTGTTAGGCTTGCTTTCATTTGAGCGGAACATAGATTCTACTCTCCATATAATAGTTGATGAACGGAATATTCCGTTCATCAATTCATGTCTTAATCGATTTTAACTTCCAGACCGAGTCCCTGCAATTCGCGGACGAGCACGTTGAACGATTCCGGGATATTCGCTTCGGGCTGGTTGTCGCCCTTCACGATCGCCTCGTACACCTTGGCACGTCCCATCACGTCGTCGGATTTCACCGTCAGAATTTCCTGAAGGACGTGAGCTGCGCCGTATGCCTGGAGCGCCCACACTTCCATTTCGCCGAATCTCTGACCGCCGAACTGCGCTTTACCGCCGAGAGGCTGCTGCGTGATCAGGGAGTACGGTCCGATGGACCGGGCGTGGATCTTATCGTCGACCAAGTGTGACAGTTTGAGCATGTAGATCTGTCCAACAGTCACCTGCTGATCGAATGTTTCTCCTGTGCGTCCGTCCAGCAGCGTGCTCTTGGAATCGACATTCAGGTTCGCCTTCTTCAGCTCTTCCTGAACATCTTCCCAGCTTGCGCCGTCGAAGATCGGTGTCGCGTATTTGATACCAAGCGCTTTTCCTGCCCAGCCGAGTGCAGTCTCGAACAGCTGACCGATGTTCATACGGGAAGGAACGCCGAGCGGGTTCAGTACGATATCGACCGAACGTCCGTCCGGAAGGAACGGCATATCCTCTGCGGGAACGACTGCTGCAACGACACCCTTGTTACCGTGGCGTCCTGCCATCTTATCACCGACGGAGAGTTTGCGTTTCTTTGCGACATATACTTTCGCGAGCTGAACGATTCCGGGCGGCAGTTCATCGCCGATGGTGATCTTGTTCTTCTCGTGTTTGAATGCTTCTTCGATATGATTGAGCGTATCGAAATAGTTCTGATAGATCTTCTCGATGAGATTGTTCTTCCGTTTCTCATCCACCCAATCATTCTTCGGATCAAGCTTATCCAGCTTGTCATATCCGACGAATGTCTCCATCTTGAACTGTGTTCCGCTGCGGAACACCATATCACCTTCAAGATTCCTTACGCCGGCAGATTTGTCGCCGTCCAGCAGAAGGCCGAGCTTACGTCCAAGTTTCTCGTAATGCGTATCGATGTTCTGCTTATGCATCTTCTCGAGAAGGTCGAGACGTTTCTTATCTTCTTTCTTCGTGTCAGCATCTTTCTTCTTACGGCTGAACAACTTCGTCGAGATGACGATACCTTTCATCCCTGGCGGCGCTTTCAGGGAGGCATCTTTCACATCGCCTGCCTTATCGCCGAAGATCGCTTTCAATAACTTCTCTTCCGGAGTCGGATCGGTCTCGCCTTTCGGTGTGATCTTTCCGATGAGGATATCCCCTTCTTTCACTTCAGCACCGATGCGGATGATACCGTTCTCATCCAGATCCTTCGTCGCTTCTTCGCTGACGTTCGGAATTTCGCGTGTGAGTTCCTCTTCGCCGCGCTTTGTATCGCGGACCTGAAGTTCGAACTCTTCGATATGGACCGATGTGAAGACGTCCTCAGCAACGATACGTTCGTTCATGATGATAGCGTCTTCGAAGTTATACCCACGCCACGGCATGAATGCCACGAGCAGGTTACGTCCGAGTGCAAGTTCACCCTGATCCGTTGCGCAACCGTCTGCAAGCACATCGCCTTTTTTGAAGCGCTGTCCGGGAATGACAATCGGTTTCTGGTTCAGACCGGTGTCCTGGTTGGTGCGGAAGAACTTCACGAGGCGGTATTCCACGCGGCGTTTGTCTTCGAAGCTGACCAACTGTTCGACGTTATCTTCATCGATATCATAGAGCACTGTGATCCGTTCGCCGGATACGTTCTCGACAACACCGTTACGCTCTGCGATAACACATGTGCGTGAATCGCGTGCGATCTTCTGTTCCAATCCTGTACCAACGATCGGAGCCTGCGGACGAAGGAGCGGAACAGCCTGGCGCTGCATGTTCGATCCCATCAATGCGCGGTTCGCGTCGTCATGTTCGAGGAACGGGATCAACGCGGCTGCGGCACTGACGATCTGCGTCGGCGCAACGTCCATATACTGCATTTCATCCGGTGACTGAACAACGAAGTCGCCGGCTTTTCTTCCCTGCACCTTTTCAGTGAGGAACTTTCCTTTTTCATCGATCGGAGCATTCGCCTGAGCAATGGTGAATTCGTCCTCGCGTTCTGCGTTGAGGAATTCGATCTCGTCGGTCACTTTTCCTTTTTTCACAACACGGTACGGGGTCTCGAGGAATCCATACTCGTTCACTTTCGCATGCATGGAGAGTGAGGAGATAAGACCGATGTTCGGACCTTCCGGTGTTTCGATCGGGCAAAGTCGTCCGTAATGTGTATAGTGAACGTCACGGACTTCGAATCCGGCGCGTTCACGTGTAAGACCACCCGGTCCAAGAGCCGACATACGGCGCTTGTTGGTCAGTTCCGCCAGAGGATTCGTCTGATCCATATACTGGGAGAGCTGATTGGTCCCGAAGAATGTGTTGATAACGCTGGTGATCGTGCGTGCATTGACCAGGTCGCCGGGGGCGATCTTTTCCTGATCGCGGACGTTCAGACGTTCGCGGATCGTACGGGTCATACGTGCCAGACCGATGTTGAACTGAGCAGCGATCTGTTCACCGACCGTACGGATACGGCGGTTGCCAAGATGATCGATATCATCCACGGACGTCTTGCCCTGTTTCAGATCGAGCAGGTAGCAGATGATCGCAATGATATCCTCTTTCGTCAGCGTGGTGGTGTTCTCGTTGATATCGAGTTTCAATTTTGCATTGATACGATGACGACCGACATCGCCGAGATCGTACCGTTTCGGATTGAAGAACAATTTGTCGATGAGACTCTTCGCAGTATCAAGATCCGGTGCATCGCCGGAACGGAGCTGGCGATAAATGGTCTCAAGCGCATCCTCTTCACTGTGAACAGCATCCTTCATGATGGTGTTCGCGATAACGGAGCGGTTGCCCGGTTCCTCTGATTTCAGGAAGCGAATCTTTTTGATCTCCGACTTCTTGATCTTCTTCA
>CALROS020000178.1:0-4642 GCA_943369855.1 Chitinophaga pinensis
CACCGCAGCAAGGATAGATAAAATGGAGACCCACATTGTTGTTTTTAGATTGGACGATACTGCTTCGTCCGTAAACTCACTGGTATAGCTTCCTGCAACAATAATGTAGTCTAACGGTTTGAAATAGGTGAACACCGCTATCTTTTCACGCGGTGTCGTTTCACCTTTTTCTTTATTGACCCAGTCATACCGCACAACACCGACCTCATTCGCGCGCAGGGAGTGTGCTTTTTCAATGATCTCTCTCGCAAAACCTTGTTCGATCAAACTCTTCCCCTTTTTTGTCGGATGAACGATCAGCGTCCCGTTCCCGTCCATGATATACATATAACCGGTCTCTCCCAAGGTAACGGCGAGAATATCATCTTCCAGATGGGCGATCCCCTGACCGCTTTCATGATTTGCTTCCACCAGCTTGAATCCGAGTTTTGCCACCGGACTCAGGTCCTTAACAATGATCGAATTGATCGATGTAACAAAACCGCTTTGTGTAAAAATGCCGACGAACACCAATGGCAGAATGACCATCAGAATCGCTCCAATGATCAATTTACTCCGGAATTTCAAATTACTTTTTTTCACACCTGTCTCTCCTCTGTTATTGATTGTTTCTGCACACGTTTATTGATCATAGTTCACTTATCCATTGGTTCCGGGACATTTACCGGCAAACAATACTCATTTGTCCTCAATCAATTTTATTACAACTGTTATGCCATTTTACATACCGGTCAGGACGAAGAATCAAGAAATTGATATGCTGTTGAACAATTGTCGATAATCTTTACAGTATGAAAATTGAATTTCTCAATACTCGATTTACTGTATTCGCGACTCAGACATCTTTTACTCGTGTCGTTTGCTGAATTTTCAAATCCCTTTTTTGAAGTAAATTCAGCAAATCCAAATATTTAAAAAAGGAATGCTCCTGTACTGCGATTGCCTGAAACGATTTGGGAAAGGTTATTCTTCAGCAATTGGCTAATTTTAGACAGCGAAGGTCTTCAATAATGATCGAAAATCTATGCAGGTAAAGAATTTCGTTGATCTGATGGAGGTGTTTTGGAAGGATATAACGAGGTAATTCTTATTGTATAATTCTATTAATTGCTTTTCTCTATGCCCTCCCCGCCTGTCCAAAAGGTGTTGCTTCGTGTATGACGGGCAGGTGTGGCTTCGTGGTTTGCTCTTTGCTCTTCATTTTCTATTGTTCTTCTATGTGCTCTCCAAGCCCTTCGTGGTGAATTTTTCTTTAAGGCAAAAAAATCCCCGGTAAGTCACCTCTCCGGGGATTGTGGTACACATCCGCCTCTTGTTACGACTGCACCGGCGGGGTTGGGGGGAACCCAGGCTGGGTCGCCTCCGGTTCTCCGTTGTTCCGGTGGCGGATGCCGAGCACTTTCACCACTCTCGTGGCGAAGTATTTTGTTGTAAAACTCAGGATCCGTGGGTCTCAACAGCTCCATCAGGCGGTCGATCTGTTCGTTCAGCATCTCGGTTGTTTTTTCAAACAGGTCAAATAAAATCATGAGGAATTGCAATTAGATCTTGTTCTCTCTATACTTTCTACAAATGTATTATTCATTAAATACGGAGCTTTAAAATGCAAGAACAAAACTACTCGAATCACCGTCACGGATTCATTCAGCGCGACATGATCATTCTGCTCATTCTTATCCTCACTGCGGTCGGTTCAGTGATCAATCTGTATCTTTCGTTGTGCGATCACCAGCGACTGTATACGGCGTCGTTGGTCGCCGTCCTGACCATCTGCGTGCTTGTGCAGTTCTGGTATGGCTGGGAAGCGACCATTAAGATCCAGGACCGCGCCATCCGTGCGGAAGAGAATCTCCGCCATTTTGCGTTGTCCGGTAAACTGCTCGATGCGAAATTGACGATGGGGCAGATCGTCGCACTCCGCTTCGCATCGGATGAGGAATTTCTGGCACTGGCGAAGAGAGCGGTCGAAGAGAAACTGTCGCGGGATGATATCAAGAAGGCGGTCAAATCGTGGCGGGCGGATGATCATCGGATATAATATTCTGAGAAGAATACTCGATGAAGACCGAAGAGAAACTATTGCAAAGAGAATGAATGATTCCCCGAAGGATATTTCACCTTCGGGGATTGATCACTATTCCGTTGTTGTACCATCGAAGTGTTCTTTGTCTGCCTCTGCTTCGGCGCGGGTATGATGAACAACACCGTCCCGATGATTCGGTGGAGAATAGATCGTATACAGTTTCATCGGAGCTGTTCCGGTATTGATAATGTTGTGCTTCGCACCGGCCGGAACGACGACTCCGGAACCGGCTCGTATCTCCGTTGTAACATTGTCGATCACCGCTGTTCCGGAACCTTCTTCAACACGAAAGAATTGATCGGATTTGTGATCCTCCGCTCCGATATCTTCCCCGGGCGTTAATGCCATCAGTACGAGCTGACTTTGTTTTGTCGTGTAAAGAACCCGGCGAAAATCGGTGTTCTTCGTCGCGATATGTTCCAGATCCTGCAAATACCCTTTCATATTATCTCCATTCTCATATTTTTTGTGAAATGAATTTCGTTAACGGCTTTCGATCGATCCGGTATTAGTCTTTGAACAGATCTTTCATGGTCTTTCCCAGACCATCCATATCATTCTTGAAGTTCGTTTTGAACTCCTGCCATTTGCTCGTCCCTTCATTCTTGTATTCCTCAAGCTTTTTCTTCAGATCGCTGTTTCTCTGTTCCAGCGCGGCCACGTCTTTGGAGTATTTTGCCTTCATCTTGGGACCGGCCTTATCCATTTTCTCTTTGAATGCATCGATCCTTTTTTCGTTCGCCGCAATGGCTTGTTCAGATTCACTCTTGAACGATGCCCATTCCGCATCGAATTCGATTTGAGCTTTGTTCAGATCCTGTTTGGCATCGGCAACGTTCTCATCGGCAGCTTTTATTTTTTGTTCCGAAGTTTTCCCGCAGCCGGTCATCAATAGTGAGGCCAGGAGTCCTGCAGCGGCGAATGTGAAAATTCTTTGTACCATAGTTTCCTCAAATGATTATGCATGAAAGATTCCAGAGACCATCCCAATAACAAAAGACATGGTCATTGCCAAAAAGGAAATGACCAACGGTGTTGAGCAGGGCTCGACAAATAACTATTTGTTATACGATAATACCGATGCATCTTCCAAAGTAAAATCGTCCGAAAGGTTGAAAAGGGAGTTAATCCCTTCGGAGGGGGCAGTGCAGTAAGGTGAGCAATTATTCATCCTGATCTAGTGTCGAGCAGATCTAAATTCTTATCCTCGCTGCATTGGAGGGAGCTGAATAGACCAATGAATTACCCCGCCACAAGCAATAGGTATCTTTGTCATGCCCGAACGTTTCTGTCGGGCATCCATAGATTAGATTCCCGCCAAGAGTCCCGCCTTTTGAGATTCCGCCTAGCGGGATTCCGGAAAGCGGAACATGCGGGAATGACATTACGACGTTAGCATCAGGGTATCAAACCCAATTGTGAATAAAAGATTGAATTGACCGGGAGTGGTTGAGAAGAGGTAACAGGAGAATTACTTTAGCAAAGGATTGTCGACCAGCGAACCATCCACCATCCACTGCTCCGCCTGCTCGTCCGTTACTGCTCCTAAGAATCTGGAGGGCTTCGAGAGCACCACGCCGAACTCCCGTTCAAAGACCTCCATCGGATAGGTAATGAACAGATGATCTTTCGCCCGCGTGCACGCAACGTAGAACAGCCGCAGTTCTTCTTCCAGCTGTTCGGGATCATCTACGGACCGCTGCGACGGAAATCTCCCGTCCAGCGCATTAATAATGAACACCGCTTTCCATTCCAGTCCTTTGGCACTGTGCACCGTTGAAAGCACAAGAACATCTTCCTCTTCACTGCTCCCGTTCACATCGGTTATACTGCTCACCGGCGGATCGAGCGCAAGGTCCGTCAAAAGATCTTCCACATGTTCATACTGCTCCGAGATCGCGGCGAACATATCCAGATCCTTCATTCGTTTGGTATAATCGTCGTATTTACTTTTGAAGACCGGCTTGTAGTATTCGATCAGATGGAACACTATTTCAGAGACGTTATTTGATCGTTTTGATGCTTCAACAAAGAAGCCGAAGAGTTTCTCCAATCCTTTCGGATAGTCATGGAATCTCCTCCAGAAGCTGTCCGCAGGTTCATCCGGTTTTATCCGTTTGGTGAGGATATCTTCGATGATCGATTCGGCCTTTTTCGGTCCGACCCCTTCCAATAATAACAGGATCCTGTTCCACGAGATCACATCCTGCGGATTCACGAGCACCCGCAGGTGCGCGATCAGATCTTTAATATGCGATGTCTCAATGAATTTGAATCCGCCGTATTTCACGAACGGGATATTCGCTTTCATCAGTTCTATTTCGAGCGCGTCCGAAAGAAAACTCGACCGGAACAGCACCGCCATTTCATCCAACGGAATCCCCTCCTCCCGAAATTCGAGGATCTTCTGCACAACGAAGCGTGACTGGTGCAGTTCGGTCTCCGCCCGGACGATGACGGGAAGACTTCCGGTGCGGTAGGATGTTAGTTCTTTAAAATACATTTAGGTTAAAATATTATGTTTAATGGAAAATTGACAATGGACAATTGACAATATAT